>CAZBDL010000309.1:0-4854 GCA_964490525.1 uncultured Victivallales bacterium
GTGTCTTCGATGTCGATGGCGACGGTGTGCTTGACATCGTTTCCGGCGGCTTCTGGTACCAGGGCCCCGACTTCCGCAAAAAGCATGACATGGGCCCGGTCGCCAAGTATGGCGAATACTACGATGACTTCTCGACCATCGCCCTGGATGTCAGCGGCAACGGTCGACCGGACATCATCACGGGCGGCTGGTGGGGTGGCACGCTGCGCTGGCGCGAAAACCCCGGCGAGGCTGGCCAGCCCTGGCCCGAGCACATCATCGCCCGGGTCGGCAACATCGAAACCACCCGCGCCTGGGACCTCGACGGCGATGGCGTCGTCGAGCTCTTTCCCAATACCCCGTGTGAACGCAAGATCAGCCTCTATAAGCTGCTTTCCACGTGCATGTTCGAAGAAATCGTGGCCTACGAGTTTCCCGAAGGCCAGACCCAGGGGCACGGCCATGGCGCTGGCGACATCGCCGGCCATGGTCGCATGGACCTGGTCCTGCGCAATGGCTGGCTTGAGCAGCCCGCCGCCGGCTTGCGCGGCACCTGGACCTGGCATCCCGACTTCGACCTGGGCGTCGCCAGCAACCCCATCCTTGTCGTCGACGTCAACGGCGACGGCCTCAACGACCTGATCGTTGGCCATGCCCACGGCTACGGCCTGGCCTGGTACGAACAACGCCGCGACGCCGACGGCAAGCGCACCTGGACCAGGCATGAGATCGACCCCGGCAACGCCCAATACCACGATCTTGTCTGGGCCGACATCGACGGCGATGGCCAGCCCGAACTGGTGACCGGCAAACGGCATCGCGCCCACTGTGGCAACGACCCGGGCGAGTGGGACGACTACGGCATCTACTACTTCAAGTGGACCGGCGAGTCCTTCGTCAAGCAGGTCATTGCCTATGGCCCCTTTGACCAAGCCAAGGGATGCGGCATCCAGTTCGCCCTGGCGGACTTGCGCGGCACGGGACGCCTCGACCTCGTGGCCCCCGGCAAGGACGGCCTGTGCGTCTTTTTCAACGAAGGCCCCTAGCCCGGCGCGCGATCGCTGCGGCACGAAGACAAGCAGGAGCGTGAAATCCCCGTTGCGCGAAGTCTCCACGCCCTCCTCGAGCACGAGGACGAGGACGAGGACGAGGACGAGCGAAGCACCGTGTAGCGTAGGAGCCCGTCCGCCAGCTGGCGGACGGGCGAACCTCTGTCTCCCGAAAAACCAAGACGCGCTTCCTTCTTTGCGCTCCGCGCTACGCCGGACAAGACGCCAGACACGGCGAAGACGATTTCCCTGAACCCTGAACCCTCCAATTCCGATGCAATCTTATTTTCAAGATCATAACCCATTGCCGGTGTCGTGGCGGCGACCGTGCGCCGTGCTCACCCGCCGCCTTGTTTGTGCGGCGGGGGCGTTGTACTGGTACCGGACAACACGCAAGATGAAGGTTCCAGTTGATGAAAATTCACCAGTCGTTCGCGCCGGTTCCGGGAATTCCCGGCGATCATCATTACTACGAGACCTATGTGCCGAACCGGTGGTTCCGGGAGAACGGCTTTGTCTCCCGCGCGGCGTCCGCGCCAGGGCCGTTGCCGGACTTTGCCCGCGACCGGGAGCGCCTGCCCCAGCCTTCATGGGAAGGGCACGAGGCCGAGATCGCCTGCTACTGGCGGGCCTGGGAGCTGGCCTTCCGCAACATTCGCCATCCCATGCCCGGCAGCGGCTTCGTCAGCGACTTCGCCGACACCGCCTTCAACGACAGCCTGTTCATGTGGGACTCGGCCTTCATCACCATGTTCTGGCGCTATGGCATCCAGGTCTGGGACGGGATCATGACGCTGGACAACTTCTACGCCCGGCAGCATCCGGACGGCTACATCTGCCGCCAGATCCGCATGCCCAACGGCACCGAGCCGTTCCAGCGGCACGACCCCAGCGCCACCGGGCCGAACATCCTGCCGTGGGCGGAATGGGAGCACTACTTGGTCGCCGGCGACCGCGAGCGGTTGGTGGCGGTGTTCCCGGCGCTTGCCGCCTATGCCCGCTGGATGCGCCGCAACCGCACCTGGCCAGACGGCTCTTACTGGGCGACCGGCTGGTCCTGCGGGATGGACAACCAGCCGCGCATGCCCCATGCCGTGCAGCCGGATGACTGGGCGGACGGCCTTGGTCCCGAGGCGAACCACGTCTGGTACGACCATGCCCACATGACGTGGGCCGATGCCACGCTTCAGGCGGTGCTCGCCGACCGCATCCTGGTGGCGATGGCTGAGGCCTTGGGCCGGGCCGACGAGGCGACGGAGTTCCGGTCCGAGGCCGATCGGCTGGGCGCCTGGATCAATGACCATCTGTGGGATGCGCGGACGGCCTTTCTCCATGACTGTCTGGCCGACGGCAGCCTGGTCCGCCAGGTCAAGAGCATCGGCGCCTATTGGGCGCTGCTTGCGGACATCCTGCCGCCTGCTCGCCGGGCCGCGATGATCGCGCACCTCGACGATCCCGCCCAATTTTGCCGCGTCCACCGGGTGCCCTCGTTGTCGGCGGACACCCCGCAGTTCGATCCCGACGGCGGCTACTGGCTGGGGGCGGTCTGGGCCCCGACCAACTACATGGTCCTGCGCGGCCTGACCCTGGCCGGCGAGGACCGGTTGGCCCACGAGATCGGCCTCAACCATGTCGTCAATGTCGCCGCCTGCTGCGCCGCCACCGGCACCCTCTTCGAAAACTATGCCCCGGACAAGGCGGGGGAGGGGAGACACGGTCGCGACTTCGTCGGCTGGACTGGGCTGCCCCCGATCGCCGTGCTCCTCGAATACGTCTTCGGCCTGCGCGCCGATGTCCCGCAGGGTCGCCTGGTCTGGGACGTCCGCCTCGCCGAGGCGCATGGCGTGGAGCGCTATCCCTTTGGCAAGCAGGGGCTGGTTGACCTCCATTGCGCGGCTCGCGCGAGCGCCGACGAGCCGCCGCGCTGCGAAATCCGCAGCTCCGTGCCCCTGGCCGTCGAACTCCGTTGGCCCGGAGGCGTGCAGACGGTGTCGGCGGGTTAGCGGGAGCCGTCCTCCCGCCCGGGATCCGGCCGCGGCAATGGACTTGAATATTTGCCCGGAAAGGGTAAGCTTCGCAGTCCGTTTCCCTCCGTCTCCGGGCGATGGCCGTGGCCTTGCTCGGGAAAACGCTCAGCGTCAACCCTATGGGGCAGGATCATGGCTCAGTTGCAGGACAACAAGGTCGACATGCGCGAGGTCATGGACGACTTCGACCGCTTCGAGTACTTCTTCGAAAGCCGCTGGCGGCAGCTCATCTACCTGTGCATCGCCGCCGTCATCGTGGTCGGCGTCGTGACCTGGGGCATCAGCGCCCATCGCGCCAGCCGCATCCGCGCCGCCGCCGCCTTGGGCGATGCCGAGACGCCAGAGGCGATCCGCGAGGCCCTGGCCGCGCATGGCCGTCATCCAGCCGCCGCTCATGCCCGGCTGCGCCTGGTGCGCCTGCTCTTCGATGCCGGGAAGCTCGACGAGGCCCTGGCCGAGGTCCGGTCTCTGATTGCGGCCCGCCCGAAGGCCCCGGAAGTCCTGTGGCAGGCGCGGCTCAGCGAGGGATACATCCTCGAGACGCAGGATCGTCTTGCCGAGGCCGCCGAGGCCTTCGCCACCCTCGGCCTTGAGATCGACATGGCCGAATTCGTCCGCGACGAGGCCAACGTCAATGCCGCCCGCCTCTTCCTCGCCCTCGACCAGCCCGAGCGGGCCCGGGGCTGCCTGCAGGCCGTCAACACGGCCAAGGGCTACATGGATGCGGGCGTGTTCTGGGTGGAGCAGGCCAAGACGCTGCTCAATCGCCTTCCGGCCGCCGCCCAGGGGGCCTGATCGTCCTCCGCCGCGCCATGCTCACGAGGGTGGTGGCGTTGCCCGGGCCGCCAAGATGCGCCGGGCCTCGGCCTCGGTGGCAAAGAAAAATCCTTCGCCGATTTCCCGGTCAAGGCCGGTGCGCGCAAAGATTGAGCGCACCTGATGCTTGAGTCCGGCAAAGGCGATCTGCACGCCCTCCTTGCGGAGGTTGGCGGCGAGGTCGCGGAGCATTTCCTCGCCGGTGGCGTCGAGGGCATTGATGCCGTCCCCGACCACAATCAGCGCCCGGGCCTGCGGAAAGCGCCGGAGGATCTCCAGCACCGAATCCTCGAAATGGGCTGCGCTGGCAAAGAAGAGGCGTCCGTCAAAGCGCAGTGACGGCAGTTGCGGATCAACCGGCAGTTCGTGCAGGTCGGCGTCCCGGCGCATGCCGTCCGGATGATCCCCGAGGATCACGGCCCGTGGCCGCATCATGCGGTGAAGGTGGAGGGCGATGGCCAGGGCGGTGCCGATGAGGATGCCCTCAAGCAGGCGCGGCGCCATGGTGAGGGTGGCGATGAAGGTGGCGATGCCCGCGAGCCCGTCGCCCCGGCTCACCTGCCAGGCATGGCGCAGGCGGGTGAAGTCGATCAGGGCCAGGACGGCCGCAATGATGATGGCGGCGAGGATCGCCTGGGGCAGGTGCCGCAGCAGGGGCGTCAGGAAGAGCAGCGTCAGCAGCACCACGATCCCCGCGAAGACGGCGCTCAGGCCGGTTCTCGCTCCCGCCGCGTAGTTCAGTGCCGAGCGCGAGAACGAGCCACTCGTCGGGAAGCATTGGCTGAGCGAGCCGGCTATGGCCGACAGTCCTTGCCCCACCAGTTCCTGGTTGAAGTCGACCCGCTGCTTGCTGCGGGTGGCGATGGCCTTGCTCACGGCGCACACCTCCATGAAGCCGATGAGCAGGATGGCGCAGGCCCCGGGGAGCATCATCAGGACTTCTCCGGCAGAGGTGCGGGGCATGGAGATCGGGGGCAGGCCCG
>CAZBDL010000310.1:0-1008 GCA_964490525.1 uncultured Victivallales bacterium
GGGAGACAGAGGTTCGCCCGCAGCCTGCTCTGAGCTTGTCGAAGGGGGAGCGGGCTCCTACGCTGCCCAAGGCTCCGCTTCGTGCTCATCCTCGAAATCCCACCTCCGCCTTGCGAAGTCCGCAGGATTCTGCTATACTGCGTCGGGAGTTGCCACATCCGGGTGCGGCTCTGGGCATCGGGAATTTCCACCAGCAAGACAGGGGAAGGCCATGAGCAAGCGGTCGGCATGGTTGGCGGGGACGATGGCGTTGGGCATGGCAGGGGCGGCGCTCCTTCAGGCGGATCCCGCCTCGGTCGTGCGGCTCTCCGGGGCTTGGGTCACCGACGAGGGGACCGCCCTGTCCCACCGCGCGGACATGAGCCCCGATGGCGCCCACATCGCCTTCGCCAGCCTGGCCGACAACTTCGAGGCCACCGACGCCAACGGGGTCAGCGACGTCTTCCTGCACGACATCGAAGCGGAGACCACCGTCCTGGTCAGCTCCAGCTCCGCCGGCACAATCGGCAATGCATCCTCAACCTACCCGTCCGTGGCACGTGGCGGCCGCTTCGTCGCCTTCTCCTCCAATGCCAGCAACCTGGTCGACGATGACTTCAATGGTGCCACGGACATCTTCGTCAAGGACATGATCACCGGGACAACCGAGCGGGTCAGCGTGGCTAGCGATGGCACTCAAGCCAATGGTTCGAGCGATCTCCCGGCCATCTCGGCGGACGGCAATCTCGTCGTCTTCCTGTCTGCGGCCACCAACCTGGTCGAGGGCGACACCAACGGCGCTAACGACATCTTCGTGCACAACCGCAAGCCGAGGTGGTGGTCGGGGACCGCGGGCCGGTGGCCCGCTTCGAGCTGGTCGTGGAGCCGTAGCGGGCCGCCACGGGGGGAGGAACGCGGGAGGGGCCGGCCGAAATGGTCCGCCGCGGCCGCAGCAAACGTCGCGGTGAGGCGGGTGCCATGTATCCCCGGTTCCGTCGACAGCGAAACCCGGCTCCAGGCCGTCCTCGG
>CAZBDL010000310.1:1018-4844 GCA_964490525.1 uncultured Victivallales bacterium
ACGGCGCTAACGACATCTTCGTGCACAACCGCAAGACCGGCAAGACCTGGCGGGTCAGCGTCAATGGCGAGGGCATCGAGGGCAATGGAGCCAGTGGCTATCCCAGCCTCTCCAGCGACGGAAAGTGGGTCGCCTTCGAATCCGGCGCCACCAATTTAATCACCGGCGACACCAACGGAAGCAGTGACGTCTTCCTCTGCACCGTCAAGGGCAAGGGCATGACACGGATCAGCGTCGGCGCCGCCGGGGCCGAGCCCGATGGCGGATCGTACGCCCCCTCCGTCTCCGCCGACGGGCGCTACGTGGCCTTCGATTCCGAAGCCACCAACCTGGTCGCCGGCGACACCAACGGCCACTTCGACGTCTTCCTGCTCGACCGCGAGGACGGCACCCTGGAGCGGGTCAGCCTCGCCGACGGCGGCGGTCAAGCCAACCACGACTCCTACAATGCCGAGGTGGCCGATGACGGGGTAAGACCCGCCGTCTTCTTCCAGTCCTTTGCATCGGACCTGACCGTCGGCGACACCAACGGGACATGGGACGTCTTCCTCCGAGACTGGGCTGGCACCATGATGTGCTCCTCAAGCGCGAATGGCGGCTCTAGGATGCCCACGGCCAGCGATGACGGCCGCTATTACGCGTTCGAGTCCAGCGCCACCAACCTGGTCGTCGGCGACCTCAACGGCGTCAGCGACATCTTCCACCGCAACCGATATGCCTTTTGGTGGGTGAGGAAGCGGGCCAGCCTGAAGTCCGCCGCCACCGAGGATGGCGACGGGGCGACCAGCGTACCCTCCATCTCAAATGACGGAACCATGGTCGCCTTCCAGTCCGCCGCCACCAACCTGGTCCTCGGGGACAGCAATGGCGCCGACGACATCTTCGTCCTCGACCGCCAGTATGGAACCGTGGAGCGGGCCAGCGTCAATCTGGACGGGTTGGAGGCCAACGGTGCATCGACCACCCCCCGGATCAGCGCCAACGGCGAACATGTCGCCTTCGAATCGGACGCCACCAATCTCGTGACCGGCGACACCAACGGCTTCCAGGACATCTTCTACAAGCAGTTGGGCAACGGGGCCCTCTACCGGGTCCTGGGCGATGGCGGCGTCCAGCCGAATGCCGATTGCTACGCCCCGGTGGCCGGCGACAACCGTCAGGTCGCCTTCCACTCCGCCGCCACCAACCTGGTGCCCGGCGACACCAACGCCAACAACGACGTCTTCTATGCCAACCTCCTCACCGGGGACATCGAGCGGGTCAGCGTCAGCTCCGCCGAGGCCCAGGCCAACGGCGCCTCGGCCTATGCGGCGATGAACCCCGCTGGCACCGTGGTCGCCTTCACCTCGACAGCCACCAACCTGGTCGCCGACGACACCAATGGCGTCATCGACGTCTTCGTCCGCGACCGCGTCGCCGGCACCACCGAACGGGTCAGCGTCGACAGCGCCGGGACTCAGGGCAATGGACACTGCTGGCTGCCGGACATCTGCGACATCGGCCGCCACGTCGCCTTCATGTCCAATGCCACCAACCTCGTCGACGGGGACACCAACGGGACCTCCGACATCTTCGTCCACAACTGCACCGACGACACCACCGTCCGGGTCAGCGTCAGCTCCGCCGGCGTCCAGGGCAACGGCGCCAGCAGTTCCCCCCGCATCTCCGCCGATGGCCGGCAGGTGACCTTCCTCTCCGCCGCCACCAACCTGGTGGCCGGGGACACCAACGGACAGGTCGACGTCTTCGTCCATGACCTGGACAGCGGCACCACCACCCTGCTGAGCATGGACGCGGGGGGCAATGTGGCAACCGCCGCCAGCACGGCCCCGGACATCTCGGAATTTGGCCGCCATGTCGTCTTCACCACGGCCGGGGGACTGGTCGACCAGGACGAGAACGGCCTGCACGACGCCTACCTGGCCTGGAACGGGATTCCGGCCCTGGCCCCGGGCAAGGTCTTCCATTTGCGGGAAAGCCAGGTGGTGGGCGACACCGGCGTGACCTTCGCCAGCAAGCCCAAGGTCGCCCTCGCCTACACCGATCCGGTCAAGTTCACGGAAAAGCGCACGGGGGTCAAGGTCCTGACCGACTTCGCCGGCGGCGCCGTGCCGGTCGGCGGCGGCGCCGACTGCGCCTGGGCCGGCAAGGTCAAGCTCTTCAACGCCAAGGACTGGAAGAACGCCTTCTGCCGTGACATGCTGGACGACGGCGACCTCGCCGAGGAAGGCGAACTGACGGTCGATGCCTCCCTGAGCGACGGCACGACGATCGCCGACGCCCAGTCCGGGGCCAAGATCCTGGCCCCGCCGGAGATCGCCTGGGTGATGAACGTCAACACCGGCAACCCCGTGACCATCGCCGCCCCCGGGCAGCAATGGCTAGTGGTCGGGGCCTTCTTCGGCGGCAAGGCCCCCAAGGCCTGGCTCGAATACGTCGACGCCAAGGGCAAGCTCAAGCAGGCCAAGTGCAAGGTGCTGGCCAACCGCTATTTTGACGATGTCGCAGGCAAGCCGAACAAGAGCTGCATGGATCCCGATTCCGGCCTGAGCTGGATCAACATCCAGCTTCCTGCCCGCTGGCCCAAGGGCTGGATGCCGGGACGCCACGACCTGGTCATCGACAACGGCTGCGGCCGCGCCTGCTTCCGCATCCTCACCGAATAGCCAGGACAAGCACGAAATTCGAAATAAGAAATTCCAAACGGGAGCAGGCGGAAAGGCGAGGCGGCATTCTGCCGGTTCGGCCGCGGTCGCAGATTGAAAATCCCGACCCTCCTGAGGCCGTGATCCCGCCCCCGCAGGGCGTCGGGAGAGCGGGCTACGGCATGGCACGGGATTTCCACCAGCAAGACAGGGGAAGGCCATGAACAATCGGTCGGCATGGTTGGCGGGGACGATGGCGTTGAGCATGGCGGGGGCAGCGCTGCTCCACGCGGACCCAGCATCGGTCGTGCGGCTTTCCGGGGCCTGGGTCGCCGACGAGGGGACGGGGGTTTCCAATCATGCAGATTGCAGTCCTGACGGCACCCATGTCGCCTTCGTCAGCCTGGCCGACAATTTCGAGATCACCGACGGCAACGGGGTCAGCGACGTCTTCCTGCACGACATTGCCGCGGAGACCACGGTGCTGGTCAGTTCCAGTTCCGCCGGAACCATCGGCAACGGGGCGTCGGACAATCCGGCCACGGCCCGCGGCGGACGTTTCGTGGCCTTCGCCTCGGCGGCCACCAACCTGGTCGCCGGGGATGGCAACGGAGTCCGGGACATCTTCGTCAAGGACATGGCCACCGGGACAACTGAACGGGTCAGCATCACCAGCGACGGCACCCAGGCCAACGGCGCGAGCGATCGTCCAACCATCTCGGCGGATGGCAACCTGGTCGCCTTCCATTCTGCGGCCACCAACCTGGTCGAGGGCGACACCAACGGATGCTCCGACGTTTTCGTGCACAACCGCAAGACCGGCAAGACCTGGCGCGTCAGCGCCAACCGGGATGGGGTCGAGGGCGATGAAGACAGCGGCTACCCCTGCATCTCCAGCGACGGGAAATGGGTCGCCTTCGAATCCGATGCCACCAATCTGGTCGAAGACGATGGCAACGGAGCCCAAGACGTCTTCCTCTGTTCCGTCAAGGGCAAGGGCATGACGCGGATCAGCGTCAGCGCCGCCGGGGCCGAGGCCAATGGCAGTTCGTACGCCCCGTCCGTGTCCGCCGACGGACGCTACGTGGCCTTCGATTCCGAGGCCACCAACCTGGTCGCTGGCGACACCAACGGACGCTTCGACGTCTTCCTCCTCGACCGCGAGGAGGGCACCCTCGAGC
>CAZBDL010000311.1:0-4844 GCA_964490525.1 uncultured Victivallales bacterium
GCCCGGCGATCGGCCGCGAGGAGAGCGTCGCCGCCTTCACCCGCGACCAGGCCCGACGCCACTACCATGAGGTCTGCCTGCATCCGGGCATGGCCGTGATCGGCATCATCGGCGACCTGCCCCGGACGCAGATGGCCGACCTCGCCGCCGACCTTGCCGCCACGATCCCCTGGCGCTCCCCGGAGCCCCTCCCCCTGCCGCCGCCGCACCGCTTCCCCACGGATGCGCGCTGCGGCTGCGCCACCGTCCCCCGCGAACAGGCCGTGGTCATGGTCGCCATCCCGGCCTGCGGACAGACCAACCCCGACCGCCACGCCCTGGGCATCCTCCAGACGGCCTGCGGCGGCATGGACTCGCGCCTCTTCCGCACCATCCGCGACCGCGAAGGTCTCGCCTATTTCACCGGCCTCTTCAGCCTGCTCGGCTGGCAGGAGGGCATCCTCGCCTTCTACGCCGGCACCCGGCCCGACGCCGTCGACCGCGTCATCGGCCTCATCGACCAGGAGCGCCGCCGCCTCGCCCGCCATGGACTGACCGGCGAGGAGACCGCCTCCGCCATCGCCCGCCAGCGCGAGGACCTCGCCGACCAGCACCTCCATCGCGGCGAACTCATCCTCCAGGCCACCCTCGGCGAGTTCTACGGACATGGCTTCCGCGAACCCTGGGATCTGGAGGACACCCTCCGCGCCATGACCCGCGCCGACGCCAACCGCGTCGTCCGCCGCTTCCTCGCCTCCGAGGCCACCGTCACCGTCGTCGCCGGACCCGCGGCGCCGTAGGGGTGTCGGCACCGGCGGGACAGAGACAGACCAAACGGACCAAACGGGCGGAACCCTATCTGCCTGGCGGACGGGCGAACCTCCGGCCTCCCCCGCCGGGAACGCCAGGCTTCGTTCAGGAACTACGCCCGACACGGCCAATCTCCGCATTGGCGTGCTTGAGTTCCGGAGGCGAACCCCTGTCTCCCGCCGAGCCGTCCCCAGGGCAGGAGCCCGTCCGCCAGCTGGCGGACGGGCGAACCTCTGTCTCCCGAAAAACACCTCAATGCGGCCTGCGCCATGGGGTTGTGACTATTCTCCCGCGGAAGCGGGCTCCTACGCTCCCTTGGGCTTCGCCCGGGACGGATCCCTCACAACGGGGGGATCGGCTTGCCCCAGAAGAACTTCTTGTAGTCGTAGGTGAGCTTCTGGGAGAAGGCGGTGGCCAGGGCCTGGCCGACCTGGGCGTCGCCGATGCTCAGGACGACGGCGACGCCGTCTCCGGGATCGACCGTGCCCCAGCCGCTGAACTTCTTGTGCTCAAAGCTCCACAGCCCCGCATTGCCGTCGATCAGCACCTTGAGGCCGCGTGCCACATCGACGACCAGGAAGACGCCTGGCTCGGACTCAAGGAAGCTGCCTGCGGGCAGCACAACCTCCTGCCGGTCCACCCGCAGCACGACCGCGTCCGCCGCCGGATCGAAGGTCCACCCGCCCGGCAACGCCAGGCGGGAGGCGGAGACCTTCAGCGAGTCCTTGCCCGCCTTCTTGTTGTCGGTGCGGCCAGTGATCTTGGCGAAGACGCAGGTGGTCATCGCCTCGCCGCCAACCGGCGCGGCGACCGCGGCATCCCGCTTCGGGTCGAAAGTCCACGAGCAGGCCTCGTCCATGTCGTACTTCTCGCCGAAGGTGCGGCCGTTGACATGCATGGCGACGAAGATCCCGTCGCGGTTGTCGATGCCGGCCAGGTCGACCTTGCCCGCCTGGAACGACCAGGTGCTGGCGGTGAAGTTGAGGACCAGCTTGCGCTTCGACTTGGTCACCGGATCCTTGAACGTGTGGGAGTAGCCGATCGGCAGAACCTTGTAGATGCCGTTGGCGGCGTTGACAGTGAACGCCACCCCGTCGACGCTGATCGTGACCTCGTCGGTATTGGGGTTGAACTCCTCCGGGTGCAGGTCAAGCGGCAGCTGGGCAAGCTTCAGGCCGTCCGCGGGCGGAGCACCCGGCACGCCCTTGAACTTGCGCATGATTTTCAGCTTGCGGCCCTTGTGGCTGAAGGTCTCGGAATTCTCGAGGAAGACGGCGGTGACCGCGCCGGGTCCCGAGACCGTGGCCTCGGTCTCGACGCCGAATTCGTCGGCCACAGCGACTCCGCCGTCGGTCTCCCAGCGCTGGAAGAAGCGCCCGAGTTCAGGCAGGGCGGTCAGCGCCAAGGTGGTCGGCGTCACAAGCTCGTAGTCGCCGAGCTGGCGCACCGTCCCGCCGGTGCCGGACGCCACCGTGAAGGCGACGGTGTCCGCCGCTTCCGCAAACACCGCCGTCAGGACGGCCGGACCGGAGATTGCCGCCATGGTCGCGGGCAGGTGCGAGTCGAGCACCTCGGCACCGCCGGCCACAGTCCAGCCCTGAAAGCGGTAGCCGGGATTGGCCGTCGCCGCCAGGTCGAGCAGGCTGCCGGCCGTCGCCGTCACCGCGACCGCATCCGGGACGATGGCCCCGCCGATGGCCAGGTCGGCCGCCAGGCCGACCGTGACCGTGGCCGCCGGGGCGGCCTCCCGGAAGTGGGCCGTGAGGTCGACGTTGCCGACCAGGGTCACGGTCGCCGTCGGGGCCGCGGCGTCGTCCAGCGAGCCGTTGCCACGCACCGTCCAGCCGGAGAACAGGAAGCCCGCGGACGGGGTGGCCACGACCACGATCTCATCGCCGGCCTCGTGGATCTGGCGCACCCCCGCCGGGGCGACGCCGCCGCCCCCGACCGGCCCGGCGGTCCGGACCGACAGGATGGCCGGGGGAATGCCGCTGTCGGCGGCGGCGGCACCGATGCTCGCCAGCAGACCGGCCATGGCCAGCACGGCCAGGAGGATGGAGCGCGGGCGGTTCATGGCGCCACCCCCACATATCGAGGCTTGTAGGGTTGCCACTTCAGGTTGGTCTTCCGATAGAGGTCGAGCTGCGCCCCAACCGCGTCCCCGACCAGCAGCTTCACCGTGATGCCATCGACCGGATTGACCGCACTCCAAATGCTGAACTTGTTCAGCTTCAGGCTCCACAGGTTCTTGTTGAAGTCCAGCTTGATGCTGGCGATGCCGTGCGCCGGATCCTTGCAGGTGAAGACGTTGTCCTCGCCCACGAACGAGCCGGCGGGGATCAGGATCGACAGGTGGTCGAAATGGATCGCCACCGTCTCCGTCGCTGGGTCGAACGTGTCACCCTCGTCCAACTGCAGGCTGGCCTTGCTGATCGACAGGGTGTCCTTCCGCGCCTTGATGTTGGTGTACTTGCCGTTGACCTTGATCAGGTCGAACTGCTCGATCCCGGAGCCGTTCACCGGCAAGGCCTGCGAGCCGTTCTTCTTCGCGTCGTGCGACCAGCCCACGCTCTCCTGCATGCGATACTTGCGCGGATACATCACCCCGCCGATCTCCAGGATCACGTCGGTGCCATCGAGGTTGTCGGCGTCGTTGATGTCCACCTTGCTCGCCTTGAACGACCAGAAGCCGTTCTTGAAGTCGAGCAGGAAGAACGAGACCTTCTTGTCCAGCGCCTTGTACTTCCAGCCGGCCCCCGCCGGCAGGGCCTTGAACGTGCCAAGGGTGCGGTCGATCGGGAAGACGCTGCCATCGACGATCACGTTGATGGTCTCGGTATCCGGATCGAAGGACTTGGCGGCCAATGGAATCCGGCTCAACGAGATCTTGTCGCTGTTGGGCTTGCGGTTGTTGACCCCGAGGGCAAGCTTGCCGCCCAGGCCGCCGCGGGCCGCCCGCGCGAACCGGGCCGTCAGGACCGTGTCGCCGTTGACCGTCACCCGCGGACTGGCATGATGCGGGTTCGAGAGGACGGCCTCGCCCGCCAGCGTCCAGCCGATGAAGACATAGCCCGCGAAGGGATAGGCATGGACCCGGCGGGTCGTGCCGGGCACCAGGTAGGTCGTGCCCGCGGTGGTCGCAATGCCGCCGCCATCGGCATCCACCTCGACCGTGAGCATGACCGTGTCCGCCGCCGCGAGGAAGGTGGCGGTGACGGTGGCCGGCCCGCCCAGGGTCGCATCGGTGGCCGCCGCATACGGGTCGTCGAGCTCGACCAGGCCGTTGCTCTCCCAGCCGGTGAAGCGATAGCCCGGATTGGCGGTCGCCGCCAGCGCCTGGCGATACCCGAAGAGATGCTCGTAGACTCCGGGCAGCGGATCGGTGGACCCGCCCGCCGCATCGTCCACCGCCACGGTCAGCGGCACCAGCGTGCCCGCATGGACGAAATAGGCGACCAGTTCGATGTCCCCGAACGGCCGTACCGAAGTGCTCGCGGCGGTGGCGTCCGTGATTGCGCCCGGACCGGACAGCGTCCAGCCGCTGAACACGTAGCCGTCTGCGGCGATCGCCGCGATCGGCACATCCTCGCTGGCGGGAACCTGGTGCTCACCCTCGCCCGGCACCACCTCGCCGGCCCCGGCCGGCGACGGCCGGATCCGCAGGTTGATGTTGCCGACGATGATGCCCTCGTCCTCGTCGATGACCTGGAGGGTGACGGCCAGCTCCGAGACGTTGCCCGTGGCATCGCTGGCCTCCACCGTGAAGTGGTAGGTGGCCTTGGTCTCGTAGTCGAGGACGCCGGTCGCCTTGGCGACCACACCGGTGGCCGGATCGACGACCAGCAGCGCAGCATCGCCGACGCCAGGCTTCAGCCCATAGGTCACCACCCCGTCGGTAAACTCAACCATGTCGACGGCAACCGCCGTGTACAGCACGTTCTGCAGCTCCGGCGCCGAAGCGACGGCAGGCGAGGTGAACGCCGGCGCAACCTCGTCGACATCGGTGACCGTCACGGTGACCGTCTGCTGCGAGGCGTTGGACAGCGTGTCGACCG
>CAZBDL010000312.1:0-4837 GCA_964490525.1 uncultured Victivallales bacterium
GTCACCAGGGTCTCGCCCGCAACGCGCCGGTAGAAGCAGGAGCGGTGCCCGGTGTGACAGGCCGCGCCGCCGAGTTGCTCGATCTTGAAGATCACGGCGTCGTCGTCGCAGTCGACCCGGATCTCATGGACGACCTGGACATTCCCCGAGGATTCCCCCTTCTTCCAGAGCTTGCTGCGCGAGCGCGACCAATAGGTGGCGTGTCCCGAGCGCAGTGTCTCCTCCCAGGATTCGCGGTTGATGAAGGCGAGCATCAGAACCTCGCCGGTTTGCCAGTCCTGGGCGATCGCCGGAAGCAGTCCGTCGCCCTTGCTGAAGTCGAGCTCGACCATGGGGGAATTCCTGTCCTTGGGGATGAATGGAGGATGTCGTCGGGCCGGTTGTTTTGGCCAGCCGGTATTATACCCCGTCGCGCGCCGATGTCACGCCCCGCTCACGGAGGCCCGGTCCGGCACGCCATTCTTACTGGTAAGAAAAACATAAATATTCTTACTGGTAAGAATAATTGAGCCTCTTGCAAAACCTCCCGTGACGGCGCGGCCGACCGATTGCGGATGAATGCTGCGGTTCGGGGGCAGAAGCCAATGGCACTAAGATAAGCCAGAGGAACTACTTAGATCGCCATAATGCCGAGCTGGGGCTCGGCGTTCCCAGGAGCTTATCTTTGTGCCATTCGGGGCAGGAGCCGTTGCGGCGTTGCGGTGGCGGTGGGAGAGAGAGTGCGGTACATTGAGTGGCTCTGCGGTGGGGGAGGGTGCGCGGTGCGTTGCGGGGTTGTGGTGGAGGATGCGGGCATGGCGGCGGCAATTCCGGACCTTGGTGTGGTGGTGGTCGGCGGCGGCAGCGGCAGCCGTTTCGGCGGCGGCAACAAGCTGCTGGCGGAACTGGCCGGGCTGCCGGTCTTCCTGCACAGCGTGCGGGCATTCCTGCCGACGTGTCCCCCGGGCGCCCTGGTGCTGGTGGTGCCGTCGTCGGCCCGGGCGGCGTTCCAGACGGAGCTGGACCGTCATGTGCCCCATGGCGTGGTGCGGGTGGTCGATGGCGGGGATGTCCGCGCCCAGTCCGTGCGCCATGGCCTAGCTGCGTTGCCGGCATCGGCCGTTTGGGCGGCAATCCACGATGCCGCCCGCCCGCTGGCCGATGCGGAAATCCTGCGCCGGGTGGTGGCGGCGGCGCGGGAGCACGGCGGGGCGGTGGCGGCGCGGAAGGTGACCGACACGTTGAAGGAGGCGGACGCGGGCCGACGCGTCGTCCGCACCATCGATCGCCGTCCGTTGTGGGCGGTGGAGACGCCGCAAGTGTTTCCCCGTGAGGCGCTGGACCGGGCCTTGGCGGCGGCCTTGGCGCGGGGAGGGGAGGCCCCGACCGACGATGCCGGGGCGATGGAGGCGCTGGGCCAGGCCGCCTGGCTGTGCGAGATTCGCGGCCTGAACCTCAAGGTCACGGTGCCGGAGGATCTTCGCCTGGCGGCGGCGCTGATGGCGGCGCCGGACCAGGGCGGGGGAAAGGGCGATGGCGATGGCGGTTGAGCGCTATGCGGTGATTGGCGATCCGGTGGGGCATTCGCTCTCGCCGGCGATGCACCGTGCCGCCTTTGCGGAGCTGGGGCTGGCGGCCGGCTACGAGGCGGTGCATGTGCGTCCGGAGGAGCTGCCCGCCTTCGTGGCGCGGGCCCGCCGGGAGTTCGCGGGGTTCAACGCCACGGTGCCCCACAAGGAGGCGCTGTTGGCGCTGGTCGACGAGGTGGATCCGGCCGCCCGCGCGGCGGGCAGCGTCAACACGGTTTCCTGTCGGGAGGGCCGTCTGCATGGTGCCTCGACCGATGGCCATGGGCTTGAATGCGCCTTGCGCGAGGCGTTTGGCCTGGAGGTGGCGGGGCACCGCCTGGTCTTCCTGGGGGCGGGCGGCACGGTGCATGCGGTGGCGCCACACCTCCTGCGCCGGGGTGCGTCCGGGGTGACGGTGGTGAACCGGACCGTGGCCCGGGCCGAGGCGCTGCTGGCGAGGTTCGCGGCGGAATTTCCGGGGGCCGAGCTGCGGGCGGTGTCGCCCGAGGACACGGCGGCGGTGCGGTCGGCGATCGCGACCTCGTCGGTGGTCATCCAGGCCACGTCGCTGGGCTTGCGCGACGCGGATCCATGCCCGCTCGGGGCGGACCTCTTCCTGCCGGGGGTGTGCTATTTCGACACCATCTACCGCTCCACCCCGTTTCTGGCGCGGGCCGAGGCCTGTGGTTGTTCCTGGGCCGACGGCCTGGGTATGCTGCTTCACCAAGGTGCCGCCTCGTTTCGCATCTGGACCGGGCACGAACCCCCGCTCGACGCCATGCGCCGGGCTTTGCGGCAAGCCCGTGCCGCCGCATCCCCAATGAAAAGGAAGGAAGGCCGATGATGTCGCCCATGGTCCGCCGGTCGCTGGTGTTCGGAGCCAAGGTGCTGGTGATCCTGCTGCTGGCCGGGCTCGCCCTCTACCGGGTGCGCTTTTCCCCGGTCAAGGTGCTGGCCTGCAAGGTGGTGCGCGGCAGCGTGGTGAACGAGGTCATGGGCACCGGCACCCTGGAGGCGAGGGTGAGCTCCTCGATCAGCCCGGAAATTTCCGGCCTGCTGGTTCAGGTGCTGGTCGATCAGGACGACGCGGTTGCCAAGGGGCAGCTGTTGGCCAGGCTCGACGACCGGGACTTGCTCCAGCAGGTGGAGATGGCCAAGGCCGGGCTGGCCGCAGCCACGGCGAGCATCGACCTGGCCGAGGCGGAGGTTGTGCAGTCCCAGGCCATCGCCACCCAGGCCCGGGCGAACTTCACCCGGATCGCGAGCCTGCGGGAAGGTCAGGCGGCCTCGCAGTCGGACCTGGACAAGGCGGTGGAGGCGCGGGACGTGGCGGAGGCGGGGCTCCGACGGGCCGGCTTGGCGAAGGTGGAGGCGCAGGTGATGGCGACCAAGGCGGAGGCCAGCCTGCGCTACAGCCAGGCGCGCCTGGCGAACACGGACATCCATGCGCCCTTCGCCGGACTAGTGGTGCGGCGTCATCTGGACCCCGGCAATGTGGTGGTTCCCGGCACATCCATCCTCGAGATGATCTCGACCGATCAGCTATGGATCTCCGCCTGGGTGGACGAGACGGCGATGGGGTTGCTGGCCGAGGGCCAGCCGGCGCGGATCGTCTTCCGTTCGAGCCCGGACGCGCCGCGGCAGGGACATGTCATCCGCCTGGCGCCGAAGACCGACAGCGAGACCCGGGAATTCCTGGTCGATGTCGGGGTCGACCAGTTGCCGGAGCGCTGGGCGGTGGGCCAGCGGGCGGAGGTCTACATCGAGGCGGGGCGTCGGGATGGCGTGCTGATCCTGCCCCAGCGTTTCCTGACCTGGCGGGACGGGGCGCCCTGGGCGATGGTCGAGGAGGGCGGCAAGGCGCGTTGGCGGAAGGTGTCCATCGGCCTGAAGGGACGCGATCAGGTGGAGGTTTCCGACGGGTTGGCGGAGGGCCAGGTGGTCATTGCGGCCGCCCCCGGGGCCGCCCTTCCGCGCGTCGGCCGGGCCATCAGGCATGACCAGCCATGAACTTGGCGATCAAGGACATCCGGCACAACCTGGGCCGCTTCGTGCTGACCACGGTGGGCATTGGCCTGCTGCTCATGGTGGTGATTGGCATGGGGGGCATCTACCGTGGCCTGGTGGAGGAGGCGACGCTGCTGCTGGACCGCATCGACGCGGATCTCTGGGTGGTCCAGAAGGATACGCGTGGCCCCTTTGCGGAGATCTCGCGCATTCCGCGGAGCGTCGAGGACCGGGTATTGGCGGTTCCCGGGGTGGCGGTGGCCAGCGGCTTCATCTCGCACACGGTGCAGCGGGAATTCCGGGGTCGGCCGTTGCGCCTGACCCTTCAGGGCTTGTCGTGGCCGGTGGATCGGGGGGAATGGTTGCCGCTGGCGGCGGGCCGGGCGCTCGGCCAGGCCCATTACGAGATGGTCGCGGATGCCGCGTCGGGGCTGTCGGTGGGCGACCTTGTGCCGCTCGGCAAGAACACCTACACGGTGGTCGGGCTGACCCGCAAGATGAGCTCGACCTCCGGGGATGCGATGGCCTTCCTGGCCCTGGCCGACGCGCAGGAGGTGCAGTTGGACCTCTCGGGCGAGGCGATCCGGGCCGAGCGGGCGGCGCGGGCCAGGCGCTTCGGGGACAGCGACCTGGGGCGTTCGCAGCCGCAAATGTCCGCCCGCGCGCTCGGCCCGTCCTCCGGGATTCCCGGCCTCGGCACGTCGATGGTCAGCGCGGTCGTGGTGCATGTCGCGCCCGGATGCGATCCGGCCGCCGTGGCCGCGCGGATCGCCTCATGGCCGGACCTGACGGTCTACACCCATGGCGAGCAGCGGGAACTGCTGCTGCGGGGGATGGTGGATCGGGCGCGGCGCCAGCTTGGCCTGTTCCGCATCCTGCTGGTCATCGTTTCGGGGGTCATCATGGCCCTGATCCTGTATACGTTGACCTTGGACAAGCTTCATGACATCGCCATGCTCAAGCTGATGGGGGCGAGGGGCACCGTGATCCTCGGGCTGATCATGCAGCAGGCGGTGCTCCTCGGGGGATTGGGCTTTGTCATTGCCAACCTGTTGGGGGAGTGGCTGTTCCCCTTTTTCCCGCGGGCGGTGGTGGTGCTGCCGGAGGATCTGCTGCACCTGGCGGTGGCGGTCTTCGCCATCTCCGTGCTGGCCAGCCTGCTTGGCCTGGCCAAGGCCCTGAGCGTCGATCCGGGCGAGGTGCTCTCGTGAGCGGCCCGAAGCCATGGATCGTCGAGGCCGCCGGGCTGAGCAAGGCGTATGGCTCGGGAAACACCGAGGTGG
>CAZBDL010000313.1:0-4068 GCA_964490525.1 uncultured Victivallales bacterium
TGGCCATGTTCGACGTCTTCACCATCGATTTCTCGCGCTTCCAGCGCGGCGGGCCAACCGCTGGCCAGGGACGCGGACGGCTCGGGGTCGCCCTGGCGATGGGGGGCGTCTCGGCCCTGCTCGCCGGGGCCTGCGTGGCGCCGGTGGTCATTGCCGTCCTGCTGCATGCCGCCACCCTGCATGCGGAAGGCAACGTGCTGGGCCTGCTGCTGCCGTTTGTCCTCGGCCTGGGCATGGCGCTACCCTGGCCCTTGCCGGGGCCGGCCTGTCGCTCCTGCCCCGACCCGGCGCCTGGATGGTCCGGGTCAAGCAGGGCTTCGGGGTGCTGATCCTGGCCTTTGCCGCCTACTACGGCTGGCTGGCCTACACGCTCATGCCATCGGCGGCCCCGGAGCCCGTCCCCGCAACGACCGACGACACCCAGGGCATCCCCTGGCGGCACGACCTGGCCCTGGCCCTCACCGAGGCCGCCCGGGACGGACGCCCGGTGGTCATCGACGTCTGGGCCAGCTGGTGCAAGAACTGCCTGGCGATGGAGCGGACGACCCTGCGCGATCCGGCGGTGCGGGAGCGCCTGCGCGGATTCGTCCCCGTGAAGTTCCGCGCCGAAGATCCGCGGGATCCCGAGACCAAGGCCGTCCTCGACCACTTCGGCGTCCTCGGCCTGCCCACCTTCCTGGTGCTCCTGCCCAACAACCCCGCGCCCCCGTTGCCCTCACCCGGACAATGAGTTCATTGGACGTCTGGAGTCGAGCGTTGAACGTCCTACCTCTTGCCCTTCGTGACATGCCTCAAAGGGCCACGACGCCCCGGCAACCTTGCATCTCGGCATATTGATGACATGCTAATGCATACAACGACGAGACCATAGACCACAAGGATCGATGCATTCACGCATGAAGAAAGAGCTCACCCTTTCCATCCATGGCACATGCAGTGGCACGGAGCCGATTCCAGGGCATCACCACACCGCATTCACCATCAGTTACGACCGGCGGCTATACTGGTTTGATGCCGGCGAATCCTGTTCGCACAACGCATATCTCGCGGGAATCAATCTGCCGGCCACGGAGAGCATTTTCATCTCCCACACCCATATGGACCATATTGGCGGGCTTCCAAACCTCCTATGGACCCTGAGAAAACTGACCTTGGTTTCAGCGGACGCCAAGAGCGCGTTGATGAACCGTGAAATCAGTGTCTTCATCCCTGATGAGACCGTCTTCGCGGGGATCCTCGCCATCCTGCGCGGCACCGAGGGTGGATTCGACACGGTGTTTGACGTGACTCCAAAGCCCTGCCATGACGGCGTCCTCTACCATCGGCATGGCCTCCAGGTGATTGCGCAGCACAACAGCCATCTCGGCACCTCCGCGCCCTTCAAGTCCTTCTCGTTCCGCATCGAAGCGGGCGCAACGGCCATCGTGTATTCTGGCGATGTCGGCAGCATAAAGGATCTTGATGCCCTTATTGACGGGGCAGATCTCTTGCTGATGGAGACAGGCCATCACCGGGCAGCCGAGGTATGCCGACATCTCAAGGAATCCGGGAAGGCCGTGGGCCAGTTGATATTCCTTCACCACGGCATGGCAATTTTACAAGACCCCGCAGGTGAACTGCTTAAGGCGCAAGACATCCTGGGGGACAAAGTCCTCCTCGCGCATGACGGCATGGTGATCAATCTTTAGGCATCAGCTTTTCAAGGTCGCTAGTGCAACGTGACCTTGACCATGGGACAATGCGGGAGCGCCGGTCGACCATCCACGGCTCGGACCAGCATATTTGTCCCTTGGATTTCTTCGTGCCCTTTGCGCCCTACGCGGTGAAACCAATTTGTTGGCAAGCGATGCTGGCGGCGGTTGATGGGTTGCGTATCGATGCTACCTTGTGCCACCGGCGGGGTGATCCTAATTCAAAATCCAAAACCACCGCCACATCTGCGACCCACGATCCATCATCCACGATCCGCCATCTGTCATTCCATCCTCCCACCAATGCCTGAACTACCTGAAGTCGAGACGGTTGCGCATACCCTGCGGTGCTTCCTGGCGGGGCGTGCGTTCGTGCGCATCGCCACGCATGTGCCGCGGCTGCGCCTGCCGCTGGACCTTGCGGATTGCCCGGACTTGCTCCATGCGCCGGTCGCGGAAATCCGTCGGCGCGGCCGCTACCTTCTCCTGCGCCTGGAGAACGGCGCGGGGCTGATCATCCACCTCGGCATGACGGGCAACTTCCGCACGGTTCCCGCCGACGACCCGCGGGAGAAGCATGACCACGTGGTCTTCGACCTTGAGGACGGCACCAGCCTGCGCTACCACGACCCGCGCCGGTTCGGGTTCATCGTCCATTGCCCGGCCGACGTCGACCTCGCCACCCATCCACTGCTCGCGGGGCTGGGGCCGGAGCCGCTGGAGGACGCATTTGACGGGGCCGTCTTGGCGCGTGGATTCCGCGGACGAAGGGCCCCGGTCAAGCCGCTGCTGATGGACAACCGCATCGTGGTGGGGGTCGGCAACATCTATGCGTCCGAGGCGCTCTTCCGCAGCCGCATCCATCCCCTCGCCCCGGCCGGGAAGCTCGGCATCAGGGAATGCAGCCGATTGGCGGCCATGGTCAAGCAGATCCTTGGCGAAGCCATTGCCGCAGGCGGGACGACGATTGCGGACTTCGCGGCGCCGGACGGCAGCGAAGGGGCGTTCCACCGGGAGCTGCGCGTCTACGGACGCGCCGGCGAACGTTGTCCGGACTGCCGACGCGGGATCATCCGGCGGGTTGTCGCCGCCGGACGCAGCGCCTACTTCTGTCCGGTCTGCCAGCGATTGCCGCGGCGCCAGGAAGGACGGTAACGTTCAATGTTCAACGCGCAAGGCACGGGATCCGGGACGCGGGACTATTCGCGGACGAGGATGAACGCGCATCGATATTTCTTGACCACGCACGAGAGGCTGCATATGGCAAGGATGGGCGGACTAATGGTGCTGGGCGTCCTCATCGCGGGCTGGCCGGGAGGGGCGGCGGAGCCCCCGGCGAGGCTCCGGTTCCACCGTCCGGCGCGGGTCGGGCAGGAGGTCGCCTGCCGTCTCGAGGCGGCGACGGAGACCCGGGTGATCCGCGTGCTCGCCGACGGGCGGCCCCAAACGACGTCCGAGGATTCCGGCCTGGAATTGGCGGGCCTCCTGCGCATCACGGCCGTGACAGGCGCCGGGCAGGCGGCGGCGGCCACGCTCCAGGTCGAGACGGCATGCCTCCGCCTCGAGGGCCGATCCATGACCCCGGCTTGGCAAGGGCAGACCCTGGAGATCGACTTCACCTCGTCCCCCCGTTGCGAATTTCGCAACCGGGAGACGGGCGAGGGCTTGCCCGAGGCGGAGGCCCGGCTGCTCGGCATGGTCTTCCATCCGGCCACGGGCGAGACGCTCGCCGACCAGTTGGGTGGCGAGCGGTCGGCGGTGCCCGGCGCATCCTGGCCCCTGGACACGGGGGGACTGCGTCGGCAGCTTGCCGCGCGCGGCATGAAGGCCGACCCGGCGCAGGTCGTCGGCACCGCCATCTTCGCGGGGGAGAGGAGGTTCCGCGGCCTGGCCTGCCATGCCGTGTCGACGACGGTGGCGGCAAGCGGCATTCCGGGGTATGGTTTGAACTTGGATGTCGAACTGCTCCTGCCCGAGGATGATCGCCTGGGGGTCGCCCGGGTGGAACGGAGCGCACGCGAGGAGATCCACCAGTCCCTGCCCGGCGAGGAGCCGTTGGCGGCGAATGTCCGCGAGATTCGCATCGAGACGCGGGAACGGATGAGCGGCGAGTTCGTGCCGGTGCCGGGCTGAGGCGAAAATCCGGGCACCAGCGGCAGAAACCGGGCGGATCCAGGCGCAAAAGAAGGCTTGTTGACACGAAGATAAGCATACGGAATGACCAATCCGCCATGAGGCCGAGCCGGAGCTCGGCGGTACTGGGCGACGGCTTCGCCTCGGTTTTTGTGCTGGTCCTGGCGGCATTGCAGCGGAAGGTGGACGATGGCGAGGACACTTCATTTCGAGACCTTTTCGGGGATCGCCGGGGACATGGCGG
>CAZBDL010000313.1:4178-4823 GCA_964490525.1 uncultured Victivallales bacterium
ATGGCGGTGGCGGCGCTGCTCGGGCTGGGTGCCGACCAGGATGCCTTCTGGACGGCGCTGCGCAGCCTGCCGCTGCCGGAGCAGTGGTCGGCGCGGCGCGAGGACGCGATCCGCAACGGCTTCCGCGCCAACCGCTTCATTGTGGAGGTGGGCGGTCATGGCCCGCATGCACGGACGCTGCCGGAGGTCCTCGCGGTGCTGCGCGGCGGGGCGCTGCCGGAGAAGGCGCTGGCGCAAGCCGAGCGGGTCTTCCAATGCCTGGCCGAGGCCGAGGCGGCGGTCCACGGCAAGGAGATTGCCCACGTCCATTTCCATGAGGTCGGCGCGGCGGACGCGATCATCGACATTGCCGGCACGGCCGTCGCCCTGGGCCTGCTCGGGGTCGACCGGGTGACCACGGACGCCCCGGCCCTGGGCCGCGGCACAGTCAAGACGGCCCACGGCGTCCTGCCGGTGCCCGCCCCGGCGACGGTCGAACTGCTCAAGGGCAAGCCGGTGCGTCCGGGCACCGTCGAGGCCGAACTGACCACCCCGACCGGGGCCGCACTGCTCGTCGCCCTGGCCGACGCCTGGGACGAGGCCCCTGCCGGTCGCCTGCTGGCGAGCGCCTGCGGCGCGGGCGGGCGGGAGTTTCCCGGCACGCCG
>CAZBDL010000314.1:0-4815 GCA_964490525.1 uncultured Victivallales bacterium
TCTCACAGCGGACGCTCCGCCTGGGCCCGAGGCAAGGCCAGGTGCTGGTCATCAGCCTGGGCGCCCTGCTCTGCGGGTCGGCCGCCTTTCTCGGCAACCATCGCCACGCGCGGCTGGTCCGCGGCGTCGAACACCGTCGGCACGAGCGGGCACGCCTGGAGAAGGCCCTGGTCGGCGCCGAGGAGCGCTATCATCGACTGTTTGAGCTGTCCACCGACGCCATGGCCCTGATCAACGCGGACAGCGGCGAGGTCGTCGAATGCAACGATGCCGCATGCGCGTCGCTGGGCTACTGCCGGGAGGACCTGGAGCGCACCCGGCTCTTCCGCATCGAGGCGGACCAGGACGCGTGCCGCTTCCCGCGCCATGCCGCCCATGCCCGGCAGAAGGGACACGCCGCCTTCAGCCTGCGCGCCCGCACCCGGACCGGGGAGGTCCGCGACCTGTCCCTGAAGCTGCAACGGATGGACGTGCACGGCAAGGACTTCCTGCTGACGAGCTGGCAGGACGTCACCGAGCAGAACGTCATGCGCGAGCGAATCTACGAGCAGTACCAGCTCCTCAACACGCTGATCCAGACGATCCCCTGCCCGCTCTTCTACAAGGATGTCGCCGGGCGCTACACGGGATGCAACCGGGCCTTCGAGACGTTCCTCGGGCTTCCGCGGGAAGAGATCATCGGCAAGTCCGTCTTTGACCTGGCCCCCCGGGAGATCGCCGAGGAATACTTCCGCCGCGACCGCGAACTCTTCACCCATCCCGGCCAGCAGACCTACGAATGGAAGGTGAAGGCCCGGGACGGGGTGCGGGACGTGGTCTTCCACAAGGCCACCTTCAGCGATGCGGAAGGCCGGGTGGCCGGGCTGATCGGGGTGATCCTCGACATCACGGACATCGGGCAGGCCCGGCGCGACATTGCCGCACACCATGACCGCCTGCTCCGTCAGCATCAGGCCCTGAGTGAGCTGACCATCCCGGGCCTGCTCGAAGGCACCGACCCGAACAGCTCGCTGCGAAGGCTGGCGGCGGCGGCGGCGGCCACCCTCGGCATCGCCCGGGTCGGCATTTGGCGCGTCACCCCAGCGGCAGATGCCATTCGCTGCATTGAGCAATATGCCGCCGACCGCAGCGGCCCCTGGCAGACCGAGATCCGTGCGAACTCCTGCCCGGAATACTTTGCCGCCATGCTCCGCGACCAGGTCATCGATGCCGGCGATGCGCTGGCCGACCCCCGCACCCGCGAACTGCGCGACAGCTACCTGCACCCCAATGGCATCGGCGCCATGCTCGACATGCCGTTGCATGTCGGGGGCAAGGCCGTCGGCGTGGTCTGCCATGAGCACCTTGGCGGCCCCCGGGAATGGACGCCGGAGGAGCGCAGCTTCGCGCTGTCGGTGGCCAACCTCGCCTCCCTGGTCCTGGAAGTCCACGAACGGCGACGGCGGGAAGCGTCGCTGACCCGGACGGTGGACACGCACGAGGCCTTGCTGCAGACGGTGCCGATGGCGGTCTTCACCGTCGACGCCGACCGCCGCGTGACCGCCTGGAACCGCAAGGCCGAGGAGCTCACCGGCTATCCGGCCAGCGAGATCACCGGCCGCCCCTGCCCCTTCCTCGCCCAGGACGCCTGCCGCGGCAACTGCTCCGTCTGCGGCGAGGCCGCGGCCAAGACCATCCTCAACCACCGCTGCGTCATCCGCCGCCAGGACGGGCGGGAGATCCCCATCCTCAAGTCCACCGCCCTCGTCTATGACCGGGAAGGACGGAAGATTGGCGGCATCGAGTTTTTCCAGGAGACCTCGTCCGGCAGCCCCGTCACGCGCACCGCCACGCAAACCGCCTGATCCCGCCGGCGAAGATCCCCAGCGCTAGGCATGCGCCGACCGGCGCCGCCGCCTCGCAGGAGCGCGTGGCGCTATCGGAAGGCACCCGAGGGGGGACGGCAGAACGGGATCTTCGGCGGTTCCGGGCGACCCAAGGCCCGGCAGGCGGTGCGGAAATGCATCTTGCCGACCTGGCCAAGCAGTTTGGCACCACCCCGCTTGGCAAGCTCGGCGGCGACCCGGTCGACCTCCTCGCCGGCACCGCGCGGCAAGACGCAGCCATGTTCCTCGCCAAGACGGCGCATGCGGCGGAGGAATTCAGCCCGGGCCAGGATGGAGGCGGCGGCGACGACGACATCGGCCTCGGCACGAACCTCCTGGCGGAGCCGGATCTTGCGCCCCTTCTCCTGCAGGGCATTGACGATGAGCCGCTCGTTGCCGAACTTGTCGGCCACCGCCAAGGTGCACTCGGGTGCCCGTTCAAGCAGGTTCTCCAGGGCCCGGGCGTGGCCCCAGGCGAGCAGGCGGTTGAGGTTGCCGAAGCTGCCATAGAGCCGGTTGTAGGCCTCGGGGCCGAGGGGGGCGACGGCAAAGCGGCCCCCGGTGATCCGCCGGATAGCGTCGGCCAGAGACTGGATTTTTGTCTCGGCCTTGATCAGCTTGGAGTCGCGCACCCCGGCCTGGCGCAGGGACGCGCCCATGGTCGCGTCGGCAAAGACCGCCGCAATCACCAACGGCCCGAAGAAGTCCCCCTTGCCGCTCTCGTCCATCCCTGCATGCGGTTCGTCGAACTCGGCGGCGACGGATGCCGCCGCGGCGGCCGTTGGCCCGGCCGGTTCCACGTAGCCCAACCGTGCCTCGCCGAGAATCTCCGGCTCAAGAAAATAAAGCACAAACTCGCCCGTCCCCTTCCCCTGCACCGTCAGCTTGCCGCTCAAGTAGCAGACGGCGTTGACCTTCTCCCGCGTCGCCTTCCAGTGCGCGTGCGGCACGACGGAGAATTCCCAGCCGCGCTCGCGCAAGGCCGCCTCCATCCGACGGCGCTGCACGTCGTCCACCTTGCACACATATGATGTGGCCAACTCCGGATTCATTCCGCATCCCCGTCTGGCTTGGACAATCGGCAGTCGCGACATCGCTATTTACCGCCATCCGGCGCAATTTCCAGGACCGGCCAGGAATTCCGGCAAGAATTTCCGGCGGCGGCACCCGCAACCCTGCCGAGGGTAACCGTGAGCCCCCCCACGCTTGTCGCCGGCTCCCGGACGCGCTCATTCTTTAATTGCCGCAGCGGTTGAAATTCGCTGCCCCGCGAGATATTATTTTTGACAGCCATCTTCTCCGCGCAACCGATCACGAACCTCATCCGGGCTTGCATCCGATGAAAAGACGCCCTCCGCAGACCGTCCTGATCCGTTTGGCCATGGCTATGCTGGCGGCAGTCCTCTGGCTCCTGCCCGCGTCGGCCGACGACAAGGCCTCGGCGATCTCGCGGATGCGCATCCGCAAGATCACCGAGGTGATTCGCCGCTATCAGATGGCGGGGGAGAATTTGGGCGACCCGGATGTCAAGGCGGCGATCTTCCAGGAAATCGCCGAGAGTTTCCCGCTGGAGCCACAGGGCAACCCCAACCGGACCAGCACGCGGGACATTGCCAAGGCGATCCGCGAGAAGGTCGCGGAGAAATTTCCGGACGAACTCAAGGAGGTCGAGCGCAAGGCCTATGCCGAGGCCGAACCAAGGTTCGCCATGCACAATATTCTCGACTATGTCATGGTGCGCTACGAGCAGGGCCGGAAGACCTACGACATCGAAGGCATCTTCTACAGCTACGGCAAGGGGGGGAACAGCATCAACATCGGCGGCCAAATCGTGCCGATCTTCGACCTCCTGCCGGAATACCGGGTCAAGTTCGACAAGTCCTTCAACGAGATCCAGAAGAAGGAGTTCATCCAGGACCGTATCCGCAACTACTTCCGGCGCAAGACCCAATACTCGAGCGAACTGTTCAACGAGATCCGCGCCCAGATCACCCAGGAGAACGAGAAGGACGGCTGGATCTTCGCCTGGAACGACTGGCGGACGCCGAAGGACGTCACCGAGCAGATCATCCGCGGCATCCTCACGAATGCCGCGCAGGAAACGACGGAGACTCCGGACACGCCCGCCACGGAGGATCCCTCCGGAAACGTCGGCGAGGATCCGGGCCAGGCCCC
Source organism: uncultured Victivallales bacterium (assembly GCA_964490525.1). Classification (GTDB taxonomy): domain Bacteria; phylum Verrucomicrobiota; class Lentisphaeria; order Victivallales; family CAZBDL01; genus CAZBDL01. Next base: position 4,041 of record CAZBDL010000314.1, read on the forward strand.
GGACACGCCCCCGCCTTCAGGGAGCGACTCCCTGCCGCAGCGCATCGTCGAGGCGAAGCGGCGGGCCGAGCAGAAGAAGATCATCATCGCCAACACCTTCACCGGCATCGACGCCGACCAGGGGTACGGGCTCGCCCTCTGGGGCATGCCCCGCGAGGAGGTGGCCCTCCTCTTCCATCCGGAAATCTCGCTGGAGAGCCGGGCCTCCGTCGAGGACCTCAAGTACGCCGAGGGGGCGGTCGAATCCGTGCAACTCTTCTTCCTGAACGACATCCTGTATCGGGTCGTCGTCGTCTTCCGCATCGCCCACAACGAGGCTATGCAGATGCTCTGGCGCCGGATCAGCGAAAGCTACGGGGAATCCCGCGAGGAGGCGGTCGAGCGCGCGCACTTTGCCGTCCTCCGCGAAGCCGCCGATGCGATCCTCGGAACCATGGCGAGCGTCCCGGTGAACTGCGACCAGCGGGACCCCGCCGAGGACCATGAATACGAGGACGTGAGCCAGACCGAAGGCGAAGGGGATGCGGCCGTGACCACCGTGGTCGGGCGCGTCTGCAAGAAATGCGGGGCCGTCGAGCCCAAGGCCATTCCAGTGGAGAGCACCTTCACATGGGAAGGCGAGGTGACCGCCGCCAGCCTGAACATCCGCCTTTCACCGGACCTGGCCACCTACCAGCTCTTCCAGCTGACCAAGGAGAATCCCAAGCTGCGCCAGCAGATCGAGGCCGAAATCAACCAGGATCGCCTGCGGCGGGCCGAGGAGGAACGGCGGCGA
>CAZBDL010000315.1:0-4815 GCA_964490525.1 uncultured Victivallales bacterium
CCTCGTCCTCGTCCTCGTCCTCGATCCCGATCACATCGCTCACGGTGGGCATCGGGACGGTCCTCGCGTGCCCGCCGTAGTCCCGAGCGCTTGAACTGCATGCGTGGATCAACATATGCTCCTCGGGACGAAGGCTGGTCCTCGATTTCTTTCAACCGCCCCTATCACCCTCATGGATCAAGAGATTGCAAGGATGAGCAAGAAACACCCGTTTTCTTGTCCTGAACGAAAAGATGGTGGGGGAACCAACTTCAAACAAGACGGATTCGAGGACGAGGACGAGGACGATTACTATCCATGGCAACCCACTGCGAATGCAAAGGAACCACGTTCCTCGCATGTCAATATTATTGTGAGACGATGAGTAAACAGAGGAACAGCTCCAATCGCCATGATGCCGAACTTCCGGCTTCGCCCTGTGGGCTACGCCGGACAAGTGGGCTCGGCTGTGCCGGGCGTAGCGCTTTGGCGAAGCCTGGCGTTCCCAGGCACATGGCTTCGCTGAATCCGGGCGAACCTCTGTCTCCCGGAGAACCAAACCTCAGGGCGTGCGTCGGGGCTTGCCGCTGGGGGTGCGGGGAAGGGCGTCGACGAGGTTGATGCGGACGGGGATCTTCTCGGCGGAGAGGGCGTCGCGGCAATGCCTGCGCAGGGCCTCGGGCAAGTCGGGCAGGCCGTGGCCGGGAGCGACCACGACCGAGGCCACGGGAACCTGTCCGCACGCTTCGTCGGCGAGGCCCTGGACGAGCGCCTCGCGGACGGCCGGATGGCGCATCAGGACCGCCTCGACCTCCTCGGGGAAGACCTTCATGCCGGCATGGACGATGACGTTCTTGCGTCGGCCAACGAGGACGAGGCGGCCGTCCGGCGTCAGGCGACCGAGGTCGCCGGTGCGGAACCAGCCATGGTCGAGGACCTCGTCGCGCCAGCGCCAGGGGGAGGCGTAGGCATCGAACAGGCCGGGGCCGCGAAGGAGCACCTCGCCGATGCCGTCGGCATCCGGGGCGTCGAGGCGCACTTCGTAGTCCGGGAGGACGCGTCCGACGGCGCCGGGCTCGGCCAGGTCGGGCTGGAGGTCGATGCAGGGCAGGCCCACCTCGATGATGCCGTAGGCTTCGGCGGGGACGATGCCGAACTTGCGGGCGAAGGCCTGGCGGATCTCGGGGGAAAGCCCCATGGCGGTGGAGACGGCCAGCCGGACGTGGGCGAGGGCATGGCCCGCCACCGCCGCGCTGGCGGCCATCAGGCGGTAGTGCAGCGGGGCGGCATAGACCACGGTGACCGGATGCTCGGCGACGGCCGCGAACATCGCCAAGGGAAAGGGCCGGGCGGCGACGACGATGGTGGCGCCCCGACGCAGGAAGAGCAGGATCGAGACCACGAAGTGATGGCTCATGCCCAGCACCCAGAGGACGACATCCTCCGTCCGGATGTGCAGGCCCCGGTCGGCGGCGGCGGTGCGTTCGAGGATGGTGCGATGGGACAGCACCACCCCCTTGCTCTCGCCGGTGGTCCCGGACGAGAAGCGGATGAAGGCGGCACCCAGGTCGCGGCAGCGGCCGTCGTCGGGCGCACCCAGGGACCGCGGCCGCCAGCGGAAGCGGCGCCCGCCCAGGGACGCGACGGCAGCCCCCGCCGGGCCGTCCGCCAACGCCTCCTGGACAAGCAGGCCATGGACGTCCATCCGACCGGCGATCGCCTCGCGCTCGGCGGCCGGCAGGGGGTCGGGAAACGGCACGACCGCCGCCCCGGCCGCGAGCAGGGCGAGGGCCCCGACCAGGTAGTCGACGCCGTCGCGGCACCAGAAGGCGATGCGCTGGCCGGGCAGGACGCCGCCGCCGCCAGGTCGCGGCGAGTGGCCTCCACGGCCGCCAGCAGCGTTCCGTAGGTGACGCGCTCCGCCCCGTCGATCACGGCGAGGTGATCGCCGCGCCGCGCATTCTCCCGGGCGATGGCTTCAACAATGTTCATGACGGGCCTTCCGGCGGCCGCGGCGACCAGACGTCAAAGAAGTTGAAGTAGTCCCAAGGGTGCTCCTGGACAAAGCGCTCCAGGGCGGCGACGAAGATGCCCGCCCACGGCGCGTAGGCCGCCGCCTCCCGCCCCAGCCCAGGGGGCAGCGTGCAGACCTCGGCGGCCTGCACCTCGTAGGTCCGAAAATCGCGCTTGCGGGTGAGCAGGAGGACGACCGGCACGCCGGTGGCGGAGGCCAGCCGGTAGGCCGCGACCGGAAACTCCGCGGGCGCCCCCAGGAAGGGCAGCCAGAGCGCGTGGGGATCGTCCCCGAAGACCCGGTCGCCCATCAGGCACAGGACCTCGCCGTTGCGCAGGGCCTGCATCATCTCCAGGATTGCCGCCAGGCCGGTGCGCGGATCGATGATGCGGGTGGTCTCCGGATCGAGCGGAAAGCGGTGCCGGTCGGTCGGCAACATCACCAGGGCGGCAGGCTTCCGGAGATGGGCCAAGGTCGGCAAGGCCACCTGCCAACCCCCGACATGGGCATTGACCAGGATCATGCCGCCAGCGCTCCGGGCCAGCTCCGCCAGCCGCGCCGCCCCGGGCCCGGCCAGCGAGAACGACGCCGGGCCGAGGATGCGGAAGGCGGCCAGATCCACCAGCGTCTTGCCGAAGGAACGCAGCAGGCGATGGCTGTCCAGGAATCGCCGCACGACGCCGCGCCGCGCCGGAAAGCGCCGGTCGAGGTAATGGCGGGTGCGGCGGCGGATGGCCGGCGAGAAGAGGCAGTACCAGAACGTCACCAGGTACATCATGTGATAGGCCGGGCGCTTCCCGAAGCGGCGCAGCAGGCTGTCGAAGAAGCGCAATTGCCAAGGCTGTCCGACGCCCGGCTCCGACCAGTGCGGAGATGACGGCGGCGGCTCCGCACCAGGCCCCGGCGACCCACCTGACGAGATGGCGTCATCGTCCATGCTCCGCCTCCGCCTGTTCCCGATGCGACACGACCGGGAAATCTACCGCCGGCACCGGACTCTGCAACCGATTGACAAGCCCCCGGCCGAGCCTATACTTCGGGGAATGCGCGAGGATGCGATGACCAACCATGCCCAAGCCGCGGCGGCCGCGCCGGACGATGTCCTGGTCGTGATCCCCGTCTACAACCAGCCGGAGCGGCTGCGGGAGGTGGCGGAACGCTGCCTGCGCCAACACCCCCACCTGCTGGTCGTCGACGACGGCAGCACCCCGCCCGTGGCGGACCTGTTGGCGGGGCTGCCGGTGACCGTCCTCGCCCATGACCGCAACCTGGGCAAAGGGGCGGCGATCCTGACGGCGGCGGACGCGGCGGCGGCGGCCGGCCACACGCACATCGTCACGCTGGACGCCGACGGGCAGCACTTCCCCGAGGATCTGCCGCGCGTCCTGGCCTGCCTGCGCGAGCATCCGGAGCGCCTGGTGATCGGGGTGCGCGACTTCTCCTCGCCAGCGGTGCCGCGCTCCTCCAAGATCGGGCGGGCCTTCGGCAACTTCTGGGTCTGGGTCCAAACGGGCATCCGCATCGGCGACATCCAGAGCGGCTTCCGCGCCTATCCGGTGGCCCTGCTGCGGCAGCTCCGCACCACCTGCCGGCGCTACACCTTCGAGGTCGAGGTCGTGGTGCGGGCGCTGTGGGGCGGGGTGCCGGTGGAAGATGTGCCGGTCGGCGTCTTCTACGCCCGGCTGGGCCTGCGGAATTCGCATTTCCACAAGGTCCGCGACAACCTGGCGCTGACCCTCCTGAACACGCGCCTGACCGCGCGCGGGCTGCTGCCCTGGCCGCATCTGAAGATCCTGCATCCGGGGCAACGCGACGCGCAGGTCACGGCGTTGCATCCGTTGCGCTCCCTGCGCCTCCTGCTGGCGGAGCACGCGACACCCCGCGAGCTGGGCCTGGCGACCGCCCTCGGCGTATTTCTTGGGGCAACGCCGCTGATCGGCTTCCACACCTTGGCGATCCTCGTCGCCGCCGGCCTGTTCCGGCTCAACCGCATGGCGGCTGTGGCCGCCAGCCAGCTCTGCATGCCGCCGGTCGTGCCGTACCTGTGCATCGAGGCCGGCTTCTTCCTGCAGCATGGTCGCTTCCTCAAGCTCGACCGCTCGCTCTGGTCGATGTCCTTCCGGGAAATGCAAGTCCTTGGCCTGGAGCGCATCTGGAACTGGCTGGTCGGGGCGCTCAGCCTGGGAATGGCGCTAGCGGCGGCCGTCGGCCTGCTCGCCTATGCCGTCGCCACGGTCATCTCCCGGCGTGCGGCGGCAACGGAGACGAATCCCGCAAGCTGACCCGGATGACGGCTTGGCCGCCGCCAGGGCGCCGGGAGACAATGGCCACGGCGCCGGCGGCCGCACCGGACGCCTTGGCCGCCGCGTCGTGCGCCAACTGGGCAATGCCCAGGACGGTGCGCATGGCCATGCCATTGAAGGCGTTGCCAAAGAGCGCATCGGCATCGTCGACCTGGCCGCCGGAGGCGACGCACACATCCCGCAGGCGCTCGGGCCCGGGGACGAACGGTGCATCGAGCAGCACCCGGGCGGGCGGATCCCCGACGGCGGCGTCCAGGGCGTCGATGGCCATGGGGGCGGCGTCCGCATGGCGGGCAAGCACCACGAAGGCCGCGCCCTCGCCCGCCACCGGAAGGGGGCGTCGCGCCAGCAGGCGCGCGGCGACCCCCAGCATGACCTCGCCCAGCTCGTCGACGGCGCCGACGAGGACGCGGTCGCAGCGGCCGAGGGCCAGCCAGCACTGCGCCAGGACCAGGGCCCGGGCAAAGCTGAAGTCGAAGTCCGTCACCGTCAGCGTCGGGCCGTCGAGACCCAGCCGGG
>CAZBDL010000316.1:0-4798 GCA_964490525.1 uncultured Victivallales bacterium
CCGGACAGGTCACCTCGCCGATCCGGCGGCCCAGGAAGAGGATCTGGCAGAGCATCTGATTGTCGAAGAGGAAGTCGTCGGAGTTGCCGTCGAGATCCAACCGGAGCAGCAGTTCCCGAGAGAAGGCCCGGTAGCCCGTGTGATATTCGGAGAGCTTGGCGCCGGTGCAGAGGTTCTCGACCAAGGTCAGGAAGCGGTTGGCGACATACTTGTAGAGCGGCATGCCGCCCGGCAGCGCGCCGCCGCCGAGGATCCGGGAGCCGATGACACAAGAGTAGACGCCCTCCCCCACCAGCGCCGCCATTGCCGGGATGAGCTTCGGCGTATACTGGTAGTCTGGATGGATCATGACGACGATGTCGGCGCCATCCGCCAAGGCCTCGCGGTAACAGGTCTTCTGGTTGGCGCCATAGCCACGGTTGCGGGGATGGACGACGACACGGACCCGCTCCAGCCCGGCGGCGATCTCGGCGGTCCGGTCGCCACTGCCGTCGTCGACCAGGATGATGCTGTCGACACAGCCCTGGGCGAAGATTTCCCGATGCACGTCCGCCAGGGTCCGTTCGGCGTTGTATGCGGGAAGGACGACGACGACCTTCTGGGCATGGTACATGGCCGGGGGTCCTTGGCCGGGCTAGGCGGGATCCTTGCCGACGACCTCGTCATGCAGAGGCCGGAGGCGGTCGATGAAGGGGCGGAGGTCGGCGATGAGGTCGGCACGGGGGTGGCAGCGCAGGACCATGCCGTCCATGTACATCAAGCTCTTGATGACGGGGAACATGTCGTTGTCGAAGACCATGCCTGCATGGACACCGAGCTTGATGGTGTTCATCATCTGGCGGGTGAGGCTGATTTCGGAGACGGTCTTGCCGCGGAAGTCGCGGTAGAGGGAGAGGAGGTCGGTGCGGAAGGCGTCGAGGCGGCGTCCGTCGATGCCGCGCACGGCCATGGCGTTGAGGCAGTCGGCGCAGCGGTGGTAGTCGTAGACGGTGAGGGCGTCGAAGAAGGCGAAGAGGCCGCGCTGGATGCGGGGGGTGGCGGCGCTGATGGCGCCGGTGTCGACGAAGGTGATGGCACCGTCGGCGGAGAGGAGGATGTTGCCGGGATGGATGTCGCCATGATAGATGCCGGGGACGAACATGAAGAAGCCGTGGATGTTGAACAGGCGCAAGAGTTCCTGGTAGGGCAGGTCGCCGGCGGCGAGGCGCTCGTCGAGGGTGCGTCCCGCGACCCGCTCGGCCACCAGGACGTTCTCCCCGGAAAGCTCCGGATAGAGGCGGTGGAAGCGGAGCGGGGCGAGGTCATAGCGCCCCTGGTAGTCGTCGGCGAGAGTGCGCAGGCGGACCTGCCCGGCGATCTCGTCGCGCAGGTCGAGCTCCTGCAGGGTGTAGTCCTCGATGCTCTGCAGCACGTTGATCGGATTGAAGACCTTGCGCAGCTTGGGATAGAACAGGAGGCAGAGGCGGAGGAAGCGGCGGAGGCTGCGGATGTCGCGCAGGAAGCCAGCCCGGAAATCGCCGCGGACCAGCTTGACGACAACGTCCTCGCCAGTCTTCAGCCGAGCATGATGGACCTGGCCGATGGAGGCGGAGGCGAAGGGTCTCGGCGCGAACTCCGCAAAGTGGTCGCGCCAGCCGGGGGGGGTGTTGCGGTCGATCAGCCGTTCGACGCCCTCTGGCGGGGCGGGCACCGTCTGGCGGTAGAGCTGGGCAAGCTGTCGGCAGACCGCCTCGTCGAGGAAGTCGACGCGAAGGGCATAGTGCTGTCCGATCTTGACGGCCAGCAGGCCCATGCGCTGGATGGCCGCCGGATCGGGTGGGCAGTGGCCATGGATGGCCTTCATCAGGCCGATGAACTGGAACGGGGTCATGGGTGCCGACACTTTCCCTGGCGACTATTCGTCGCGTTCGACCAGGCGGTGATGGAGGGCGACCTGGGCCAGCTCGAAGTCGTCGCGCTCGATGACGAACTGCATGTTGACCTGGCGCATGCACTGGTCGAGGGCGAGGATATTTATCTTCCTCTCCGCCAATGCCTTGGCGGCCCGAGAAAGGAATCCCGGGAGCTTCATGTTGCTGCCGATGGCGGAGACGATGGCGACCTTGCGGGTCTCGACGCTGGCCCCGGGGTAAGCCTCGCGGATGCGAGCGATGCAATCGTGCAGGCGGGGGCTCTTCTCGGGAACGTAGTGGGTGATGGTGTTGGCATTGGTATTCTTGGCGATGTAGCTGATGCCCGCCTCGTGGAAGTGGCGCAGGAGATGGTAGTCGTAGCCGGACTGGCCGACCATGTCGGAATCGAAGACCTCGATGCCGACGATGTCCTTGCGTCCGCAGATCATGTCGACGCGTGGCTGGGGGGAGACATAGCCATGGCTGATCAGGGTGCCGGGGTGATCCGGCTCGAAGGTGTTCTTGACACGGATGGGGATGTTGTTGTTCTCCATCTCCTTGGAGGCGCGGGGATGGATCGCCTCCATGCCCATGTCGGCGAGCTGGTCAGCGATGTCGAAGTTGGTCTGGCCGATGATCTTGACGCGGTCAACGCCGATCAGCTTGGGGTCGCCGGTGCTGAGGTGGAACTCCTTGTGGATGACGCCCTCGCGGGCGCGGGTGACGACGGCGACCTTGCAGAAGGTGATCTCGCTGTAGCCGCGGTCGAAGGTGCCCATGATACCCTCCTCGCACTTGGTGTAGCCGGTGGCGACGGGCAGCTCGCGGGCGAAATCGACGTCGCGGAAGGCCTTCTCGACGGCGCGGTTGAAGGGATGGGTCTCGGCCTCCTTCCAGCCGGTGAGGTCGACGAATCGGGCGTTGACGCCATTGGCCTGAAGGATGAGGGTGGCATTGAAGGCGCTGTGGGCCTCGCCGACGGCGCTGAGGAACTCCCGGGTGGCGGGGAGATAGTCGGCTGGGCGGAAGTGGCCGAACGAACGCAGGCGGATGAGGTCGCTGAGGCAGGCGCAGATGCCGTCGATGCGCTCATGAACGAAGGCATCGGCAACCTGGCGGTCAAGGCCAAGGTCGACAAAGGAGGCGTTCAGCTCGAGCATGCGTCTGCGCACCGCCTCGAGGGCCTTTTTCCAGGCCTTGTCGCCAGCGGCGAAATGGGCGTAGACCCCGGGCTCGCCGGTTTTCTTGCGTTCAAGCAGCAGGTCGGTGATGCCGCCGTAGGCGGAGACGACGAAGACGCGCTGGTAGAGGGCGCGGCCCTTGCGATTGCCGACGATGATGTTGCGCATCACCTCGCCGAACTGGGTCATCGAGGTGCCGCCGATCTTCTCGACGGTGTGCCGCCCGCGCGGCCGGGCCGTCTTGCTGGTGCGCGTCATGGCCTTGTCCACTCCTTGCAGGTCGATCCACAGGTGCTTCCGGAATCCCCGCGAGAGACGGGGCTGTCCCCTCGGGCTACAAATCCTCGACGCGCAGCATCACGGGCGGGGCCTGAATGCAGTCGAGGCGGGAGATCTCGGCGATGGCGGCCTTGACCTTGCCCTCGACGGCCTGATGGCTGAGGATGAGCAGCTCGACAGTCTGGCCCTGCTGTCCCTCGCGCTGGATGATGCTGGAGATGCTGATCTGATGATTGCCGAGGATGGCGGCGATGGCGGCGATGACGCCGGGGCGCTCGGCGACGCGAAGCCGGAAATAGTAGCGGCACGAGGTCAGGTCCATGCCGAGCAGGTGGCGGAACTGCTTGCCGATGCGGAAGGCGGGGACCCGGCGGTGCGAACCGAACTTGATGTTGAGTCCAACGTCGACGATGTCCGCGACCACGGCACTGGCGGTGGCCTCGCGGCCGGCACCGCGGCCGGCGTAGAAGGTGTCGCCGATAGGGTTACCACGGACGAGGACGCCATTGACGACATGGTCGATGGCGGCCAGGGGCGATTCCTTCGGGATCAGGGTGGGGTGGACGCGGATCTGCAGGTCGCCGTCGCTGACCTGCTTGACCATGGCCAGCAGCTTGATGCGGTAGCCCAGCTCAGCGGCATAGCGCAGGTCGCAGAGCTCGAGGTCGGCGATGCCCTCGACGTGGAAGGGGGCGTTGCCGAGCCATTCGCCGTAGGCCAAGGAAGCGAGGATGACGGCCTTGTGGGCGGTGTCATGGCCGCCGACGTCGAAGGTGGGGTCGGCCTCAGCATAGCCGAGGGCCTGGGCATCCTTGAGGACGGCGGCAAAGTCGGCGTTCTCTCGCTCCATGCGGGTGAGGATGTAGTTGCAGGTGCCGTTGAGGATGCCGTAGATGCTCTCGATGCGGTTTCCGACTAGGCCTTCCCGCAGGATTTTGATGATCGGGATGCCGCCCGCCACACTGGCCTCGTAGTAGATGTCGGCCTTGGACTTTTCGGCGGCGGCGAAGATCTCCTCGCCATGGGCGGCGAGGAGGGCCTTGTTGGCGGTGACCACCGGCTTGCCGCGGGCCAGGGCGGTGAGGATGAAGTCCTTGGCGACGCCGGTGCCCCCGACCAATTCGACGACCACGTCGACCTCGTCGATCAGCCCCATGCCGTCGGTCGTCAGGATCCCCTTGGGGACCGCCACGCCCCGGTCGGTGGTCACATCGACATCGGCAATCCGGGTGAGGAGCGGGCGGATGTTGGTGCGGCGGGCGATGACCTCGCCATTCTCGAGCAGGCAGGCGGCCACGCCGGCGCCGACGGTGCCGAACCCGATCAACCCAACCTTGACGTCCTTGACGGCCATCGCAACCCTTCCTCGGGACAAAGCAAGTAATATATGTGGCCAGCCGCATTGGGTCAACAAGAAGTGCGGAATGCGGCGTGGTGCAGGTAGCG
>CAZBDL010000317.1:0-4788 GCA_964490525.1 uncultured Victivallales bacterium
CTATGCCGTCGAGAATCCCGCCGACGCCCCCTTCCACTTCGTCTACGCCTTCCACCCTCTCTTAGCCGCGGGGGCAGGCAGTCGCCTGGACATTCCCGACGCCGCCGAGGTGCTGGTGAGCTGGTCAAGCGGTGGCTGGCTGGGCAAGGTTGGTGAGGTCCGGCGCTGGGGCGACATCCTTGATGCGGACGGGCAGCCCTTCAAGGAGCGGATATTCGTGCCGGAAAGTGGCCGCTACTGGAAGATTTTCTCGCCGCCGTTGGCCGAGGGGCGGGTGGTGGTATGCCATGGCGACGGCAGCGCCGTCGAGATGACCTGGCCCGCCGCGCTGCTGCCGCGCTATGCCGTATGGTGTAGCGAAGGGTCGACCGGCGGGCTGCATCACCTGGCGCCAGAGCCGACCGGCTCGGCCATCGAGGCGCTTGACCAGGCCTACCTCGCCGGCGAGGCCCTGGCCATCCCTCCCCAAGGAACCCTCACCTGGCAAATCCGCCTGCGCATCGTGCCCGCCCCCTAGCGCCCATGGACATGATACGATGACATGGCAATCGTCCTCATGTCGGGCCGGTGGCGCTTGGCACATGGATGTCGGTTTCGCCGAAACCGGCATGGCCTGCGACGACGGTCATGCCATCCCGAGGGGTTTTCGGCGAAAGCGCCAAGCTGAACGATGCCCTTGATGTCGTCAGGACAATGTCCATGTCAGTACGAGGATGACGACGAGGACGAGAAAGAGGATACAGGGACAAGATGAGTTCATTGCCTTCCTTGGACGTTCAGCGTTGAACGTCGAGTGTTCAGAGTTGAGCGTTCTCCCCGTCTTACCACCGAAAGGGATCTTGCCATGGTTCGCCGCTCCGCCGTCACCGTTGCCGTCGTCTCCGCCCTGGTCGCGTCCGCCGTCCGCGCCGACGAGGCGACGCCCGCCCCCCGGCGTCCGTTGATGAAGGACTTCATGGGCCTGAACACGCACACGGTGCAGTTCAATCCGGCACTGTATGCCCCGGCCTTTCGCCTGGTGCGCGATTACCACCCGATCGACTGGGACGTGAAGGGCGACCTCCGGCAGGAGACGACCTTTCCGCTGAGCCGCAGTCCCATTGATTGGCAGGATGCGTCCGGCAAGGTTGGCAGCCATGCCGGGCTGGTCGACTGGGAGAAGCTCTACCGGAACTGGCAGACGGCGGGCTTCGAGATCGACGCCTGCCTGATGTTCGACGGCTCGCTCGGTCCGCAGCAGTGGGGCGACGAGGCGATTGACGCCTATCGCTACGGCAAGGCCTTCGCCGAGTTCTTCGGCCCGACCTCCGGCAAGGCCCTGGTCACCTCGGTCGAGATCGGCAACGAGCCGACCGGCGGCCATCCCAACCCGAACTACACCAAGGAACAGTACCTGGAGGTCTTCACGGCGATGGCGCGGGGCGTCCGGGAGGGTGATCCGAAACTCAGGATCCTCACCGCCACGACCCAGCCCGGCAGCGCCGACCGCTGGTCGGTGCCGACCGAGATCTTCGCCGGGCACGAGGCCCTCTACGATGTCCTCAACGTGCATGTCTACTCCTTCGCCGAGACCTGGCCGACCTGGCGCCGGAGCTATCCCGAGGATCCCGGCATCGAATACCTGAAGATCGTCCAGCGCACCTTCGACTGGCGCGATGCCAACGCCCCCGGCAAGGAGATCTGGGTCACCGAGTTCGGCTATGACGCCTCGACGAAGAAGCCCGCCCCGGACGGCCCCATGGCCAAGTGGGTCGACGTCTCCGACGAGGTCCAGGCGCAATGGCTGGTGCGTTCCCTCCTCGAGTTCGCCCGCATGGGTGTCGACCGTGCCTACGTCTATTGGTTTACCGACGCCGACACGCCCTCCTTCCACTCCTCCTCCGGCATCATGCGCCACAACACCCCGAAGCAGAGCTTCTGGGCGCTGCGCCAGATGCAGGTCACCCTCGGCGACTACCGTTTCGCGCGGGAGGTCATGCGCGAACCCGGCCATGCCCATGTCTATGAGTTTGTCCGGGATGGCGACGCCCAGGACCGGATCTGGGTCGCCTGGTCGCCGACCGGCGAGGCCAACCTGGCCGGCAAGGGGCGCACCGCCCGGATCACCCTTGATGTGCCGACCATGCACCTGGCCGCCCGGCGCATGGCCACGGCCGATGGTGCCGCCCCGGTCGGGCGCATCACCACCGTCGCCCCCGGGCGCATCGCCATCACCGTCTCCGAGTCGCCGATCTACCTCAAGATGAAGGTGGGCGAGGAATAGCCGGGACGGCCATGCCCCATGGCGACGCCGACCTTGACGAAGGCCGGGATGCGCCGATATTAGCCTTTCCATGCAGAGCGGGGAGGCACCGGTGGATACGGCATATGCATTTTCCTGGTCGGTGACGGCATGGCAGTGCTTCACGCATTGTCCGCGCGCCTACTTCCACCGTCATCCGGGGGCGTGGGGCGGGGCGGATCCCCATGCGCCGCGGGAAGTGCGCATGCGCCACCTCCTGAAGCGGCAGGCGAGCATTGCGGCCTGGACCGACCGGGCCTTTCGCGATGGCGTCCGCGCGTGGCTCGAGGAGGGCTGGCGACGGCCCCCCTCGGCTCGCCGTGACGTCCCGGAGCAGGCCGTCCTGAGCCGTCTGAAGGCGGGGTGGCGTGAGGCCTGCGGGGAAGATCGCCGCGACGATCCCCGCCGCACCGTCTTCCGCGAATGGGCCGATTCCGGGCCGCCCCCGGACGCGGCTTTGGCCTTTAGCGAGATTCGCCACGGCGTGATGGTGCGCTTGGCGCGGTTCCAGCGCTCCCGCACCTGCGCCGAGATCATGGCGCTGCCGTATCTGGCGGTTCGCGATTTGCCGGTGCCGGTGGCCATGCCGATCGCCGGTGTGAAGACCTGGTGTGCCCCCCTGCTGGCCTGGCATCGCGACGGCCAGATCAATGTCCTGCATCTTCATCCCCGCGACCGCGCCGCCCATCCCTCCTGGGACTGGCAGGCCGGGGTCGGCGAACTGCTCGCCCGGCAGTGCGCCCAGCGTCTGCGCCTGCCGGCCGGGCGCGCGACCGTTGTCCGCTCCCTCTTCCTTGGCGAGCCGGACGAGGCGGGCTTGGTCGTCTACGCAACGCGCCATCCCGACGAGGTCGCCGCCACCATCCAGGATTCCGCCCAGGCCATGGACCGGGGCCTGGACCAGGAGGCCTATCCGCCCACTCCATCGCCCGAGGCGTGCCGCACCTGCGACTTCCGCGCCCTCTGCCCAGATGCCGTATAGACGCCCGACGCTCAACGTTCAACGCACAATGCAAAGGCTTCGGCACCCGTGCCTTAAGCGCTGGGTATTCAAGGTTCCCCGAGTTTTCGGGCTCAATGGGCGCGTTCGGTCTTCCCCTTCAGCCTTCAATAAATTGGGGACGTTCCGAGCAAGTGCAACCAGGCAAGCAACATACAATGAAAATATGCAGTATTTTCTGGCCTGGTGTCGGGAAAATATGCATAATTTAATCATAACATATTGGGGAAGATGAAGAACTGCGGAACGTCCCCAATATTGAAGGGTGATTGACAATGATTGACAATGGGCATAGGATAGTATACTGTATAATATACAAGCGCAAAGGGTGAGGTCAGGCAGGATATGGCTGAGGCCAGGGAGATCAGGACGATGGATTGCCGAATGAGCCTCTTGCAAAACCCTCCATGGCGGATTGCGGCATGGGCGTGGGTGTGGTTGGCGGGTTTGCTGGCGTGGGTGCCGATGTTGGCGGTGATGGGGGGGGTGGGCGATGATGTCGTGCCGGAGCCATTGCCGCGCGGGGCCATGCAGGCGGGTTTTGCGGCGGACCTGGCGGCGCTGAAGCGGGATGCGCCGCCGTTGCTGGTGGGGTCGTGGGAGGATGCGGAGACGGCATCGGCGCTGGTCCGGGTCGGCTGGAACTCCCGGGCACTGCTGATCCATGCGGAGGTCTTTGACGCAGATCCGTGTCCGGGGCCCGCGACGGCCCTGTTTCGTGGCGACGGCTTGGAGGTCTATCTGGATCTGCGTGCGCCGGAGGAGCGGACGCGGGACTACCTGGGCGCGAGCCGTGCCGGCCAGTTCGTACTGGCGCCGCCGGCCCCGGAGGATTCCGACCAGACGCGTCCACAGTTGGGCAAGGGGTCGGGCAGCCTGCGGGGCTGCTTCGATGTCGAGGCTGTGCCGCGCGGCCATGCGCGCACCGCCACCGGCTACGAGGTGTGGATCGAGCTGCCTGCCGGGGATTGGCTGGGCGCGGACAAGGACATCCTCGTGGACGTTGCCCTGAACGAGCGGAACGAGCGGACGGGCGGTCAGTTCTTTGCTTTCGGCCAGAACTTCAACTGGAAGGAGACGAGTCGCTTCGGGACGTTGACCTTTGCCGAGGCGTCGCCGTCGGCGCATCTCGCAGTAACGTCGACCTTCGGCATCCGCGGCCGCAAGGGCAGCAATGACCTCTATGAGGATGTGACCTGCACGGTGCTGGCGCCGGGCGAGTTGGCTGCGGAGGCGGTCGCGGTGGCCAATCCCGAAGATTTCACGGAGGTCGCCGTCAAGGCCGAGACGCGCCTGCTTGGCGGCGACCGTCTGCCCCGGATCGCGTGGTGCGGGCGGTATGCGGGCGACCGTCCGGCGCAGTTCAGCGTCGCGCATGGCGGGCGGGTGTCGCGGCTGTCGTGGCCTGCCAATCTCTCTCGCTATCAGGCTCTGCTGGAGAGGATTGCGGCGGCGGGGGCCGCGCTTCCGTCCGGACATCTCGGGCAGATGTTTGTCGAGCTGGCCC
>CAZBDL010000318.1:0-4759 GCA_964490525.1 uncultured Victivallales bacterium
TGCCCACGCCCGGGGCGAAGACCGCCACCCGGGTGGATGGCGCGAAGGCGCCCGGTGCAGCACCACGTTGCGCTGTTGCGGGGAGGGGGTGCGCAGGTCGGGGAGGCGTTCCCAGGTCTCCAGGTCGCGGGTGCGGACGATGCCGCATTGGGCAGTGGCGGCCGAGGTGTCGCCGGGCGGCGCCGACGGATCCTTGCGCTCGGAGCAGAAGGTGCCGTAGATCCAGCCGTCCTCATGCCGGGTCAGGCGCATGTCGTAGACGTTGACGTCCGGATCCGCCGTCTCCGGCAGGATCACCGGGAAGTCGCGGAAGCGGAACCGGTCGATGCCCGAACGGCTCTCGGCCACCGCGAAGAAGGACTTGCGGTCGGCGCCCTCGACACGCACGACGAGGCAGACCTTGCCGTCCATCTCGATTGCCCCGGGATTGAAGGCGGCATTGATGGGCAGGCGCTCAAGCAGCCGCGGATTGGTCTCGGAATTCAGGTCGTAGCGCCAGGCGAGGGGGATGTGATCCCGGGTCACGACCGGATGTTGGTACTTGCGGTACCAGCCGTGGCGGCAGGCCTTGTCGACCCGGTTCCTCCGGCCAATCAGGGCCTCGTGCTCCTCGCCAAGCTTGCGCAGCCGCCGCTTGAATTCGCCTCGGGTCGCCATGGGTCTCCTCCGCAGGTTAGAAATACCCTTGCCTGAATGTCGAATGTTGCGCGTTGAGCGTTCACCGCCGTCCCGCTGGCCTAGCCGGTTCCACGTAGTTGTGGCGCCGCGGCGCCAGGTAGGCGTCAAGGTAGGGGGTGCGCAGCCGGTGCTCGTCCGCCAAGGCCTGGATGTCGTGGCGCAGGGAGTCGTCCAGAGTCGCCGTCAGCCGGCTGTACAGATGGAGGATGCGCTGCATCGCCCAGCGCCGGGCCAGGGCATCGTCCGCGGACGTCGCCGTCCCGAGGTCGCCGCGGTAGACCAGTTCCTGGCGCACCCCCGCGCTGTCCAGGCCGGTGATGCGCAGGCCGATCTCGCGGACGCCCGCCGGATAGCGCCCGTAGATGGCCAGGGCGTGCCCCCGATAGAGGTGGGGAAGCTGCTTCGGGAAGGTGTCCGCGGCCAGATCGCTGGAGACCTGATAGTCGAGGTCGGCGACGACGACGTCGGAGACCTGGTCGACGAAACGGTCGAGTGCCTGGCGGCTGCGGGCCACCTCCCGGGTCAGCTGGCTTTCGCCGCGGTTGCGGTAGGAGAGCAGGTCCATGAGGAAGGGGTTGGTGAAGCCGCCGGCGTCGAAGGTGAAGATGCTGACGGCGTCCTGGTTGCGGTTCGAGATGGCGTTGATCAGTTCGCGGCTGTCGATGATCTCGCCATCGTTGACTTGGCCGTCGGAGCAGAGGAAGACGAGCAGCGGGCGCCCTGGTGTCTTCAGTCGGGCGCCGACGATCGGGTCGAGGGCGGCATAGATGTTGGTGGAGCCGACGCGCTGGAGCTTGAAGAGGAAGGCCTCGGCGGCAGCGAGGTTCTCGGCGGTCGGATGGCGCAACTCCCCAAAGAGGGGATAGTCGCGGTGCCGGAAGGCGATGATCTCGAAGCGGTCCTCGGCGGGCAACCTGGCGAGGGCGGCGCCGATCCCCTCCTTGTACTCGTTAAGCTTGGGCTGGGAGATGCTGCCGGAGGCGTCGATGACGAAGAGGATGTCCTTGCGCCAGGTCTGCAGGCGCTCGGCCCCCTGGCGCGGCACCAGGTCGATGCGGAAGTGCCCGCCGCCGTCCGGGTTCTCGTGCTTGGCGAGACGCACGTCGATGAGTTTGTCTAGGATCGAGACCTTCTCCGGGGGCAGGAGCCGGGTCTCGGGCGTCGCGGGCAGGCGGGGGCCCCCGGCGGGCGGGGCGGGTGGCGAGACCCGCATCGCCAGGGGAATCGGGGGGGGCGGCCCCCCGGGTTGCCCGGGCCGGGCGACGGTGGGTGGAGAGGCCCCGATTTCACGCGGAATGGCCGGGACGATCAGCCGGTTGAACTCGGCGCGCTCCGGCGGCAGGCGGTCGCCGTCGATCTGCAGGATCGCCGGCGCCGTCGGTACCTGCGCCACGGCGCCGACCCGCTCCGGCAGGGACGGACGGTGCTGTCCGTCGGCCTCGCTGCCCGTGCCGTGGGCGGCGGGCAAGGGGGGCATCGGGGGCGGGGCATCGAGGCTCCGGGGCAAGGGCAGCAGTTCGGCGCGTCGCGGCGGGGGCGGGGTCTCCGGTTCGGGCAGTCGCACATCGGTGAGCCGGATGGTCCGGCTGGGTGCATGGGGCGTCTCGCGCAGCAGTCGCGGCATGAACGGCAGGAAGCCGAAAAGGCCGTAGAGCATCAGGTGCGCCAGCAGGGAGAGCAGCACCGATGCCGAGAGATACCAGGACTGACGCCGTTCGTCGCTCATGATCCGCCTCGGCCTCCATGGCCACGCAAACCAATAATATGGCCGGTCAAGCGGGGATGCGCAACCGGCATTGCGCTCCGGGCGGGCCGTGGTATGGTAAGCCCCTTGCCCGGGCTTCCCGGGCCGGGGATACGGCGATGCGAATCCTCTACAACCTGCTTTTCCCGTTGGGCTTCCTGCTCTTCCTGCCGGGGCTGCTCTGGAAGCTCTGGCGGCGCGGCGGCGAGAAGCGTAGCTTCGCCGAGCGATTTGCGCTGATCGCCGCGGCGAAGCGGCGGCGCCTGCGCGACGGCTGGCGCGGCGCAACCTGGATCCATGCCGTGAGCGTCGGCGAGACGGTGCTGGCCCTGCAGTTCATCCGCCGCTGGCAGGAGCGCGACCCCGGACGCCGCTTCGTGCTGTCGACGACCACGACCACCGGCCAGGCTCTGGCCCGGGAACGCGCGCCCGTCGGGGTCGAGACGATCTTCTGCCCGCTTGACTTCATCCTCTTCGTGCGCCCGGTTGTCCGTCTGCTGCGCCCGCCGTTGCTGGTGATCTTCGAGACCGAGATCTGGCCGGAGCTGATCGCGCAGGTCAAGGGCCAAGGGGGGCGGGTGGCCCTGGTCAATGCCCGCATCTCCGACCGCTCCGCCCAGGGCTATCGGCGCTGGCGGGCTTTCTTCGCGCCGGTGCTGCGCCGGATCGACCTGATCTGCGTCCAGTCGGAGACCGACCGTCGACGCTTTGCCGCCGTGGCCCCGGACCTTCCGCTCCACGTCTGCGGCACGATGAAGTTTGACCAGGCCCCGCCCCCCCCCTCGGCCGCCCCCGACCTCGCCCCTTACTTCGGCAACCAGCCGGGGCTGACCATGGTTGCGGCCAGCACCCATCCCGGTGAGGAGCGGCTGGTCGTCAAGGCTTTCCTCGCCCTGCGCGGGGAGTTCCCGGGCCTGCGGTTGGTCATCGTGCCGCGTCACGCCGAGCGCGGCGGCGAGATCGTCGCCGAGCTGCGCTCCCTCGGCCTCGCCTGCCGTCAGCGCAGCCGTGACCGCGGCGAGGCGCGCGAGCCGGTCGTCGACGTGCTCCTGGCCGACACCACCGGCGAGCTGGCCGGCCTGATGGCGGCGGCCGATGTCGTGATCATGGGCAAGAGCCTGGCCGGCCATGACGAGGGCCACAACCTGATCGAGCCGGCCCTTCTCGCCAAGCCCACCGTCACCGGCGCCAAGGTCTCCAACTTCCGCGACGTCATGGCCATCCTCCGCGAGGCCGACGGCGTGGTCCCGGTCGAACGCGACGAGGACCTGGCCGGGGCCCTGCGCGCGCTGCTCGCCGATCCGGCGCGCCGTGCCGCCTTCGGCGAACGGGCCCGCGCCGCCGTCGCCGCCCAGCGCGGCGCCACCGAGCGCACCCTGGCCCTCCTGGCGGCGCTCCCCGGTCCCCCGATCGGCGGCTGACCTGGCACCAGCCGGCGACTTGCCAAGTCAATTATGAGACGATTAGTGATTCCCCAAGGCCCTGGCTCGCCGCGCCCGGTACGAGGATTGCTTCTCCCTCGCGCTTGGCGCGGTTCCTGATGAGCCGACAAACGACCTCAGCGACCGTGCCACGTCAGGATAGGCGCGAAGAATCTGTTTGTCCTCCGTCACCAGCACGGCGCTCATGGCTTGGGCGAGCGCCACATAGCAGGCGTCGTAAGCCGAGAGGTTCGATGCGCGGGCAATCGCCAGGATGCATTCAGGGTCGGTAGCGTGGGGGGCGTCCGTCATGGCCATGGCGGCATTTCGCCAGGCTTGCGCCGCCTCGGCTACGCTCATCAGGCCGGCACGATGCATCATGAGCAATCCGTTCAGGACCTCGGCTTCCCAAAGCCAAGGCGCGATCCAGTCGGGGTCGAGGGCATGGACGCGGCGGGCAAGTTCCGTTCGCGGCGTGTCGCAGACGAAATAGATCAGAAGATTGGCATCGGCGACAATCATGGCCGGGAATCCCGGGCTTCGCGGATGAGTTTCACGATCCATGCCCCAGCCACCGGTTTCCTGAGCTTGATGGGGGGGGGCGGTTCCGCCGCTTGGCCTGCGCCGATTTCTTTCTCCAATATCGCGATGACCTCGCGATTCATGGAGCGATGGTGTTCGGCGGCGCGTCTTCGCAGGCGCTCGTGCAGTGTCGTCGGCATGTTCTTGATGAGCAGTGCGGACATGGCGACCTCCCGATCCGCATGGTATTGCTATGGTATCGAAAAACTATACATCAGCTCCTTTCAGACCGCAAGCACACGTGAGGCCTGTTCGTCATCGGGCAGTCTCGCGAGTTTGCAGATCGCAGTCCGCGAATTGATTCGCGCCTCTGCTCCGTGGGGAAACAAAGCGG
>CAZBDL010000319.1:0-4743 GCA_964490525.1 uncultured Victivallales bacterium
CCCAGGTTCTTGGGGTTGCCCCCGCCGGTCGGCATGAACTGCACGCCGAGATGGCGGTAGGGGGCGGCGATCGCCTTCAGCGCCTTGGCCCCGCCCAGTGCCTCGGCCGGGAAGAACTTCAGCATCGTCGCGCCCAGCGCCAATGCCGCCTCGATGTCGCTCGGCGTGGCCACCCCCGGAAAGAAGGGCAGCCCGAGCGCCTGGGCCGCCGTCACGATCCGGGGAGTGCAGCCGGGGGCCACCGCGAAGGCCGCGCCGGCCGCGCGGGCCGCTTGCAGATCCTTCTCGTTGAGGATGGTGCCTGCCCCGATCAGCATCCCGGGAAACTGCGCCGAGGCCTGGCGGATGGTCTCCGCCGCCGCCGCGGTGCGGAAGGTGACCTCCGCCGCCGGCAGCCCGCCCGCCGCCAGCGCCGCACAGGTCTTCAGCCCCTGATCCACCGTCTCCACCGCCAGCACCGGGACGATGCGCAGTGCGCGCAGCCCCTTGACGATCTCCGCCGTGTCCATTCGCTAGCCTCCGTTGCCTGCGGCGTCGGCCGCGGAAAAGATTTTTTGTTTTTGCTTTGACAACATATTTCTCCATGATATGTTTTGCAAACGTAATATCGATCGCGTCACCTGTTTTTCTTCACGGGAACACCGGCATGGGCACGACGGCCAAGGGCATCCGCGCGATGTACGACTTCTCGATCCTGCGCGACCTGCGCAAGCGCGAGGGCCTGAGCATCGCCGAGGTGGCGGCGCGCTCGGGGGTGTCGACGGCGGTGATCTCGCGGCTCGAGCGCAACCAGACCCTGGCGGAGCTGGAGACGATCCACCGCCTGGCGCGGGTCTTCGGGCTGAATCCCTCCGACCTCATCGCCATCGCCGAGAACCGCTCCGCGCACAAGGAGCGGGAGCGGCGGCGGACGACCGACGGCTTCCGCTTCCGCGAGATCCGCTACGGCAACATCCGCTGCCTGCAGGCGACGGCGAAGGCGGGGGCCCGGGTCTCGCGTCCCAAGGTGCACCGGGACGACTACGAGCTGTGCTGGGTGCAGCGCGGCGCTCTCGACTTCCGCCTGCCCAACGAGCGCTTCCGCCTGAAGGCTGGCGAGGCCATCCAGTTCGACGCCCTCCTCGAGCACGCCTACGAGGCCGCCGAGGACGTCGAGTTCCTCATCATCCACCTGCGCAAGGAGAAGCGGTTCTAGGGGGAAGGGAATGGCGACCAATATCAATCAAGTCATTGCTGTGCAACAACTATCTTTCTTACCAGTAAGAATAGCCCGGGGTTCCCGGGGGCCATGGTCGGCAGCCATTCGCCCTGGCGGGCTGTGCCTACATGATGCCGGGCACGGCGAGGACGAGCGAAGCCTTGCGCAAAGTAGGAGCCCGCTCCCCCTTCGACAGGCTCAGAGCAGGCTGCGGGCGAATCACTGTCTCCTGAAGAGCCGAGGACGAGGACGAGGACGAAGTCGACATTCCGACCTTCATCGAGGAGCCATGCCGTGTTGACCGAACGATTTCCCCTGGAGCGCATTGCCGAGAGCCTGCTTCCCGCCAGCCAATGGTGTCCGTTCCCGCCAGCGGCGGACCGGGCGGCCTGGGTGGGGCTGTTGCGCCATCCCCTGAATGTGCGGCGGCGGGCTCAGGTGCTGGCGCTGGCAGAGGACGGCCTGGCGCAGCCGTGGCCGGTGATCCCGCTCAGCCGTTACTACGACTTTGTGCGCACCGGCGACCGCGACGCCTTCGAGAACCTCTACATGCCCCGCCGCCAGGCCTTGGCGGCGATGGTCATGGCCGCCTGCTTCAGCCATGAGGCGCGGCACATCGAGGCGGCGGCGGACATGATGTGGGCGATCTGCGAGGAGTCCTCCTGGGCGGTCTCGGCCCATGTCGAGCGCCGCGGCGGCACGGACATCGCCCCCGACCTGGCCCGTCCGACCATCGCCCTCTTCGCCTGCGAGACGGCCTTCATGCTGGCTGAGGCCTGTTACCTGCTCCGCGCCGAGCTTGATGCCCTTTCCCCGGCGATCCGCACGCGCATCGAGGCGGAGATCGAGCGCCGGATCGTCGGCCCATTCGGGGAGCGCAGCGACTTCTTCTGGCTGCCGTTCCACAACAACTGGACGCCCTGGTGCGTCAGCAGCGCCCTCAGCGCGGCGGCCTACACGGTGCGCGACCGGACTCGGCTGGCGCAGCTGATCTGCCATGGCCTCGAGCTGCTCGAGCCCTTCCTGGCCCACTATCCGGCGGACTTCGCCTGCGACGAGGGGCCAAGCTACTGGGCGGCCTCGCCGGGGGCGCTGCTGATGATCCTCGAGCTGCTGCATTCGCTCAGCGGCGGCACGCTTGACGCCTACGATGAACCGGCCGTCGCCGCGATGGGGCGCTACCTGGCGGACATGCACCTGGCGGGCCCCTGGTTTTTCGCCTATTCGGACAGCCCGGCCAGGATGCGCCCCCCGATCGCCAAGACCTACCGCTACGGCGAACGAATCGGCGCCCCGGGGCTGTGCCGCGTCGCCTTGCTGGCGCAACGAAATTGGGATCCCGACGGCGAACCGGACGCCTCGCTTGGCCTCGGGGTGCGCTGCGGCGACCTGCTCTACGCGCTCCGCGAGCTGTTCTGGGTTCCCGCCGACGCCGCGCCGCCACCGCCATCCGCGCCCCCGTGCGTTTGGTACCCGCACAGCCAGCTGCTCGTGGCGCGGGAACAGCCCGGGCGCCAAGATCACGGCCTCGTCCTCGCGGTGAAGGGCGGCTGCAATGGCGAGGGGCACAACCACAACGACGTGGGCGAATTCCTTGTCTTCGCCGATGGGCAACCGGTCGTTGTCGATCCCGGGCGCGGCGTCTATCGGCGCCAGAACTTCACCCGCGAGCGCTACACCATCTGGTGGAACGCGGGGCGCGGCCACGATCTTCTGCAGTTTGGTGCGCACGAGCAACGACCCGCCGGCGACGCCCGCGCGGAGGCCCTGGGGCGCGTGGACACAGACACCGAGGCCAGCCTCGAGCTGGAGCTGGCGGCGACCTGCCTGCCGGAGGCCGGGGTGGAGTCCTGGCGGAGAACCTGCCGGTTGACGCGGCGACCGGCCGGCGAAATTCGCGTCGCCGACCGCTACCGGCTCCAGCGCCCGCTGCCCGTGTCCTTCCCCATTTTCACCCCCCTCACGCCGACGTTGTGCGAAGGCCGGGCAACGCTTCCGCTCGCCTCCGGGCGCATCCTGGTTATGAGCTGGGATCCCGCCATCCTCTCGGCCGCGGTCCTCCCGCTTGAGGACGACGATCCGTTGATGGCGAAATATTGGGGCACGACGCTGACCCGGATCGTCTTCCGCACCCGCCGCGAGGGACTGGACGGCGGCCACGAGCTTGCTTTTGCCATCACCCCATGAAGGAATGGACAAGGCCATGATCATCAGCGACCTGCAGCAGATTCCCGGGCGCAGCTACCCGGCCCGGCGGCGCACCCGCAACCTGGTTGGCGGGGCCGCCCCGATCCAGGCCGAGAACTTCGCCATGGGCCATGTCGTCCTCGACCCCGATGGCGGCCAGGTGCCCTGGCACAGCCAGGACCAGGAGGAGGTCTATTTCATCGTCTCCGGCCAGGCGGAGATGTGCCTCGGCGAGGAGCGTTGCGAACTACGCGCCGGCCAGGCCGTCTACATTCCGCCAGGCGTCTTCCACCAGATGACCAACCTCGGTCCGGAGCCCGCCGTGATGATCTACGTCTACGGGCCAGCCGGAGATGTGGCGCATTGGCAGCAGGAGTTGGCCGGGACATTGCCCAGGGCCGGCGTCGAGGCGCCGCCGTTGCCCGCCGGGGCACGGCCGCAGTGCACGGCCAAGGCGGAGAGTGGAGAGTGATCGGTGGTCGGTGATCAGTGATCGGTAATCAGTGGCCGGTGATCGGTGGCCAGTGGTCAGCGACCGGTAATCAGTGGCCGGGCGTCGGGAGTCATCGCGTCGGGAGTCGAGAGCAGAGAAACGAACCACCCCAAGCACGGATAAGAGGTCAAAGCCATGCTCAAGTCCAAGACACACCGGGTCGGCATCATCATGAACGGCGTCACCGGGCGCATGGGCACAAACCAGCACCTGTTGCGCTCGATCGCGGCGATCATCCGCCAGGGGGGCGTCCGCCTGGGCGACCGCGAGACGATCATGCCGGATCCGATCCTGGTCGGGCGCAACGAGATGAAGCTGAAGAAGATCGCCGCGCAGGCGGGGGTGGAGAAGATCGCGACCGACCTGGGCGCGGTCCTGGCGGATCCCGCCTACACCGTGTACTTCGATGCGCAAACGACCGACCGACGCGCCGCCGACGTGCGTCGGGCGATCGCCGCGGGCAAGCACATCTACTGTGAGAAGCCGATCGCCACGACCAGCGCCGAGGCCGTCGAGCTCCACTGCCTGGCCCAGGCCGCCGGGCTCAAGAACGGGGTTGTCCAGGACAAGCTCTGGCTCCCCGGCATGCTGAAGCTCAAGCGCCTGATCGACCAAGGCTTCTTCGGGCGCATCCTCTCGGTGCGCGGCGAGTTCGGCTACTGGGTCTTCACCGGCGAGGACATCCCCGCCCAGCGCCCCTCGTGGAACTACCGCAAGGAGGATGGCGGCGGCATCGTCATGGACATGTTCGCGCATTGGCAGTATGTCCTGGCCAACCTGTTCGGCGAGGTGCGCTCGGTCTGCTGCCTGGGCGCGACCCACATCGCGGAGCGGCGCGACGAGGACGGCAAGCCCTACCCATGCA
>CAZBDL010000320.1:0-4737 GCA_964490525.1 uncultured Victivallales bacterium
AGGCCCATCCCTTGCTGCTCAACCCCGTCTTCCTACGCCACCGGGAGACGAAGTTCGACCTCTTCCATGCTGGCTACCCCTGGGGGCGGACAGTTGGCGCCCTCGCCAAGGAGTTCGGCAACGTCTACGCCGACCTTGCCTGGATGCACGTCATTTCCCAGGAGGCCAGCTGCGACCTCCTGCGCGAATGGATCGACTTGCTGCCCGCCAACAAGATCCTCGGCTTCGGCGGCGACTACACCAATGTCGAGTCTGCCTATGCCCATGCCATGATGGCCCGCGAGGATGTCGTCGCCGTCCTCTCCCGCAAGATCCGGGACGGGTTCCTGGGCCTTGACGAGGCTCGCTTCCTGGCCCGGCGCCTCCTCCACGACAATGCCGCCGAGCTTTTTGGCCGGGGGTGATGCGGCATCCATGGCGTGCCGCTGGCGAATCCCTCAATAGCCGCGCGGGCGGATGTCGGCGGGGCGTCCGAAGATTTCGGCATGGAGGATGCGGACCTCGAAGGAGAGGGGGTCGGCATGGGCCGCCGCCTTGGCGAGGATGCGGGCATGTTCGAGGTCGCCGCGGCCCCTGGCCGCCTTGGCGTCGCGCACATACCGCTTGGCCCGCCGGAAGTCGTCGCTGCTGATCACCTTGAAGAGGAGGTATTTGCGGCTGACGAAGGCCAGCTCCTTTGGGGGCGTGAACTCGTAGAACCCGCGCAGCTTCCTGCGGGCGGCGGGATGGGAGAGGATGACGCTCGGGGCGGTCTCGGGAATGACCTTGGCGGCGGCCATGTAGCGGGCGGAGTTGGGGTGCATCGGAGCCTGCGGTCCCCAGCCGCGGTCGAAGACGAGCAGTTCGGCGCCGCGGGATTCGCAGAACTCGCGCAGGCCCTTCTCGCTGCCGAGAAAGATCTCGTGGACGAACTGCCGGTAGCCGTCGCGCACCTGGGGCAACTCGAACTGGGGCTGGATGAAGATCTTTGCCCCGCAGTACGCCTTGAGGGCGGGGCCCAAGGCAAAGTCGGCCATGACCGGGCGGTCCTCGATGCCCTCGGCGCGGAGCCAGCGGACCAGCCCCGCCGCCTCCTCATGGTAGGAGCCCGCGTAGTCGCGCCGGATGGTCCAGTTGCGGTGGGCTTCGACCCAGAAGGCGAACCCCAGCAGGGCAATCAGGGCGATGCGCCCCGGCCAGCGCGCGCTATGCCAGGACTGGGCGGCCAGCAGCGGCAGGAGCACGCAGAGGAAGAGGGCCGCAAACTCGTAGTAGCGCACAATGTAGAAGAAGGCCACGAAGTAGGCCGTGGTCATGAACAAGGGCAGGCCCAACTGCGGCAGTCGGCGGCTCGTCGCCCCGAGCAGGGGGATGGCCAGGGCTGGCGCCACGGCGAGGGGCAGGGCCCAGTCCACCTGATGCCGCAGGTAGGCGTTCGCGGCGAGGCCCGTCGCCAGCAGCAGCGCCACACCGAGGAGCCTCGGCGCCGCCCGCCGCCATCCGGGCGGGGCACGGCGGAAGTCCCCGCCCAGCGCCAGCAGCACCAGCGCCCCGTAGATCGCCATCGGGAAGAACAGCCGCAACAACATCCGGTCGGCGGAGTGCATGCCGGGCGTCCAGATGACGCGCGCATCGAAGTCGAGCTTGACCGGGTCGGCCGGCTTGACGTTGCCGAACTTCAGCTTTGCGGCCATGAGGTTGCCGAAGTGGCCGTAGTTCTCGGCCATGCCGCCCGCGGCCAATCGCCAGGCCCCGAGGCAAAGCAGCGCCGCCAGCAGCATCGCCGGCACGTGGACGCGCCAGGCCCGTCCGGCAAGGTGCTGGCCGACGACCACCAACGGCAGCGCGACAAGCACCAGCGGCGAAGCCAGCAGGCGATGCTCCTGATGGTATGGGACAAGCAGGCCGGCCAGGACGATTGCCGCATACATCGCCAGCCACAGCCGACGCCGCTTCGGCGGCGCCCCGCCCCCGAGCAGCAGGCGGAGAAGCTCATGCACCGCCCACAGGCCGAAGATGATCTGGCACATGTCCCAGGTCGCGAAGGCCAGGAAGACCGTCGCCGCCAGCAGGCCCAGCTTCCAGGCCCGCGGCGTCCGCAGGTGCCACGCCGCCAGTGCGAAGCTCGCCGTCACCAGCGGCAGGCAGAAAGTCCCGCGCACGATGTCCTGGCCCGTGTAGCGGGCGATCGCCGCCGGCGCCACCGCATGCAGCAGACCCCCGAACAGCGCCAGCGGCATTGGACAGCGCAGGGCGACCAGCCAGAGGAAGACGAATCCCGCCACCGTCGCGGCCCACAGCCGCACCTGGATCCTGGCCCAGGCCGCGAAGCCCGGGCTGTCCTCGTACGGCTCCGCCGCCCCGTCCGACGTCCGGCGCAGAATAAGCAGGTTGCGCAGGCGGTAGCCCCAGCCGAGAAAGTACTCCAGGCCATTGGTGAACTGCCGCCAGGTCGGGATCTTCTCCATGCCCCCGAGCCGCCGGTCCCGATACGGCAGGCCGCGCCCCAATGCGACGTCCTGCGCATACCCGTACATCATCGCGCTCTCGATCAGGTGCGGGACGAAGGGAGAGGCGTCCCCGTCCAGGGCCGGCAGATTCCGGTAGGTCGCGGCAATCGCCGCCAGTTCCCGATGGCAGACCAGGCTGCGCACCGCATACGAGGCCGCCACCATCCCGAGGAACAGCAGGAACACCCGGTGCCGCGAGAGCGCCAGGCGGATTCGCCCCAGCCATGTGTCGGGTTTGGTCATGGGGCCACACTGTGCGCCTGTCCACGGCAGAATGCAAGCCCCCTTGACGCAGGCCGAATCCGCGGTATCTTTTTCACATCTTCACGGTGTCCCGCAGTGCAACCCGGCAAGAGGAGACGTGTCATGGGCAAGAGCAAGGACGTCAAGAAGGAAGCCAAGAAGAAGCCCGAGAAGTCCCTGAAGGAGAAGCGCCTCGCCAAGAAGGCCAAGAAGGGCTGAGGCCGACGCACCGACATGCCCGTCGATCGGCCGACGCGACCGCGGCGGCCCGGTCGACGGGGGTGCCCGCCCCTTGGGCCTATTCCTCTTTGCGCCATCGGGGATCGTGCCTGCCCCCGTACCGGGAGGTGCATGAGCGCGTGATGCACCTGCCATCGTAGATGTATTTCTCGACCAGGAGCAGCCCCCCGTTGCCTTGCACGCGATAGAGCACCAGCACCTCGGCATGGCCATTCTCGCCAAAGCTGACCACGTGCTGGACGTACACGGGCTGCACCCCCTTCTCTTCGGGCATCGGGGCGAGAAGCATGTCGCCGCTGTCGGTCGCGAATCCGACGGCGGTGCCGCCATCTCCCCACGGAAGCTGGTATAGCCACATCCGCAAGCCTGGCTTTCCTGGGACGCGAATCAGGATGCTCTCGGGTGGAAGCTCGAAGCGCCCTTCCCATGATGACACGTACACGGGCATCGGCTTGCCGTATCCGACTGCCGCCGCCAGCAGGATGGCTATGCCGGCCAAGCCATGGCTCAGTGTCATGGCGCGGTTAGGCTTCATCAGTCGGCATCCTGCGTTGATGGCGGGGATTCTGACGGTGTGCGCGCGAACACGCCGTGGGGCGTGACGTCGTAGTGCCGGAAGACATCATGCTCCTGCGCCTCGGCTGCAGGGTGTTCCAAGCAGGCCTCCGCGAGCAGGGCGGCGAGCCGCCGGAACTGGAGTTCGGCCAGGAGTCGCAGGACGATGGCGATGGCGGCGAGGGCAAGGGCATTGGGCAGCAGGACGGTGAACCGAAAATAGCGCCAGGCCAGCAGGCCGAGGACCAGGCTGAAGGTGGCGCACCCGGCCGTGAACCAAGAGAGGAACTGCAGGCGCACATAGACCCGTTCGGCGCGCCGACAGTCCGGGAACAGGCGGATCAGGCGCCGCAGTTCCGCGACCGGGGATGGGAAGCCGGAGGCAACCGCCGTCAGGGACGGGCCGCCTTCCCGGCGATAGCGGGGAGGCCGGAACGAGCCGAAGGGGGGAAGGTCGAATTCAATCATCGTAGGCAATCCGGCGGCGGGCGGTGCAGGCGGAAGCCCGCCATGTCCTCGGGGGAATAGAACACGGCGACGAGGAACAGTCCGCGGGCCGGGGCTGTCGCCGGGGCGGCGGCCCGATCCTGTGCGGCCAGGATGGCGGCCACATCGGACGGTGCCAGGCGGCCGCGCCCGACCTCGACCAGGGCGGCGACCAGCGAGCGGACCATCTTGTAGAGGAAGCCGTCGCCGACGAAGCACAGGCAGAGCCGGTCGCCAAAGGCGCGGATGGCGATGCTCCGGAGGTGGCGCTCGGCATCGCTGATGTCGGCGCGCGACACCGTGAACGAGGAGAAGTCATGGCGTCCGGTCAGCCGCCGGGCGGCCCGGCGCATCGCGGCCACATCCGTGCATTCGGGTCGGCGCCAGCTCCAGCGCTCCGCAAAGGGATCGGGCCCGCCCCGATGCAGGACATAGGCATAGGCTTTTCCCGCCGCCCGGTGGCGGGCATGAAAGTCGTCCGACTCGGGGGTGGCGGCGCGAATCCGGATGTCTCCCGGCAGCATCCCATTGAGGATCCGCGGCAATTCGCCAAGTGGGATGAGCGGCCGCTCCGGCGGCCGGAAATGCGCCACCTGGCCGAGCGCGTGGACCCCCGCATCCGTCCGTCCGCTGCCATGCACGCGAACTGGCTGGTTGGCATATAGCTGGACCAACTGGGACTCGATCAGCCCCTGGATGGTTGCGCCATGCCCTTCCGGCTGAA
>CAZBDL010000321.1:0-4736 GCA_964490525.1 uncultured Victivallales bacterium
AAAGCGCCACGGGGGGGGCGGGTGGGTTGCGGCTGGAGAGGGGTCGGGACGCCGTCGCGGGCCGTGCCGGTTTCGGCGAAACCGGCATACCCCGGGGGGCGCGAGCGTGGCGCTATCCCCGGAAGAACACGCCGGCCACGGCGCCGGTCATGAGGCAGGCCAAGGTGGCGGCGACGAGGGCGCGGAGGCCCACGGCGACGATGTCGGCCCGCCGTTCCGGGGCCAGCGCCACCGCCCCGCCGGTGAAGATCGCCAGCGAGGCGACATGCGCGAAGCCGCAGAGTCCATAGGCGATGATCAGGGGAGACCGCGGATCGGCAAAGGCACCGTCGGCCATGGCGGTGGCCAGTTGCTGGTAGCAGGGGATCTCGGTGGCCACCAGGCGCAGCCCGAAGAGGTCTCCGGCGAGTGCCGCGTCCGCAGGCGGGATGCCGATCGCCAGGGCCACGGGATGGAACAGCGCGCCGAGGAGCCCGGCCAGCGAGAGGTCCAGGCCGCAGGCCCGTCCGCCCGCGCCCAGCAGCAGGTCCGCCAGCGCCACCAGCCCGAGCAGGGCGATCAGCAGCGCCGTCACCCCGAAGACCATCTGCAGGCCGGCCATGGCCCCGTTGATCGCCGCATCCAGGCTGCTGGTGTCCTGCGTCGGGGCCGTCTTCAGGTGGATCCCCAGTGTCAGCGGGCGCTCGCCCTCCGGCATCAGCAGCTTGGCCATGACCAGGGCTGCCGGGGCCGAGAGCACCGAGGCCATCATCAGGTGACCGGCGATGCCCGGGATCGCTTCGCTGAGGAGGAGGACATACAGTCCGAGCATGCTGGAGGCGACGGTGGCCATGCCGGCGGTCAGGATGGTGCACAGCTCCGAGCGGGTCATGGCCCCGAGGTGGGGGCGGATGACGGTGAACGACTCGATGCCCATGAAGATGTTGCTGGCGGCGCACAGGCTTTCGGCGCCGCTGATGCGCATGGCGCGGGTGAACACCGCCGCGAACCCGCGGATGAGCAGCGGCATGATCCGCCAATGGTAGAGCAGGCCCATCAGGGCGGAAAAGAAGATGATCGTGGGAAACGCCTGGAAGGCCAGGATGAAGCCGAGGCCCTGGGCTCCGCCCGTGCCGTCGCCCAGCGCGCCGAAGACGAACTTCTGTCCCGCCTGGGCCGCCCCGAGCAGCCCGAGGAAGGCGTCGTTCAGGAGCCCGAAGGACCGGCTCACCCCGGGCATCCAGAAGAGGGCCGCGGCCAGCAGGAACTGTAGCAGCACGCCCCAGCCGACGACCCGCCAGTTGACGTTGCGGCGGTCGGCCGAGAAGATCCAGGCCACCCCCATCAGGAGGATCATCCCCCCCAGGCTGACCAGATTCTGTGCGCCCATCTGAAATCTCCTTGGCCGTTCCGTTACCAGTACAGGTCGCCGCGGATGCCGTCAATCGACATGCGCTGGCTTGGGCGATGTTGCCAGGCCATGGAAACGTCCCGTGGGATTTTCTGTGGTTCCTTGCTTCCGTCTTCGCCCTGCGGGCTACGCCGGACAAGACGCCGGACAAGACGCCGGAGAAGACGCCGGAGAAGATGGCGGGCAGATCAGTGGGTGCAAGAGATGCCGCCGGTTGCCCGGATGACCTCCTCCAGGGTGGTGACGCCCGCCGCGGCCTTCTCGATCCCGTCCCTAAACATCGGGACCATGCCTTCGCTGAGCGCTTGCCGGCGCAATTCCTCGGCGGTGCAGCCCTTGAGCAGCATGTTCATCGAGGCCTGGCTGGGCTCGAACATCTCGAAGATCGCATTCCTGCCCCGGAACCCGATGTTGTGGCATTTGCCGCAGCCTACGGCCTGATAGAACGTCTGCCCCTTGTCGAGGCCGAGATACTGCATGGTGATGTCGTCCGGGACATAGGCCTTGCGGCAATCCTTGCAGAGCACGCGGACCAGGCGCTGGGACATGATTCCGACCAGGCAGTCCTTGATGAGAAAAGGCTCGATGCCGATGTCCCGGAGGCGGATGACCCCATCCGTCGCCGTATTCGTATGGAGGGTCGAAAGAATGAAATGTCCGGTCATTGCGGCCTGGACCATGATCTGGCCGGTCTCCAGGTCCCGGATCTCGCCGATCATCACCACGTCCGGATCCTGGCGGAGAACCGTCTGCATGGCCCGGGAGAACGTAAGCCCGAGCTTGGGGTTCACTGGGATTTGGTTCACGCCCGCAAATGCGTACTCCACCGGATCCTCGATGGAAATGACCTTGACCTTTTCCTTGTTGAGCTCGTTCAGGATCATGTAGAGGACGGTGGTCTTGCCGCTGCCGGTCGGGCCGGTCACCAGGACAACGCCGTTGGGGCGGCTGTACCATCGCTTGAGGGTCTCCAGCTGCCGCGGATTGAAATTGGCCTTGCCGATGTCCAGGCAGAGCGTCTCCCGTTGCAGCATCCGGATGCAGACGCTTTCGCCGTGGAGGCAAGGCGCCATCGAGACGCGGAGATCCAGGTCCCTGCTCTTGACCTTCATGCAGATGCGTCCGTCCTGCGGCCGGCGGGTCTCGTTGAGATCGCCCTTGAACAGCTCCTTGATGAGCGTGCAAAGGGCCTGATGCTCCTCCTTCGTGATGTCGTGCAGGGTCTTCAGGGCACCGTCAATCCTGATCCTCACCCTGGCCCCTTGGTCGAAGCATTCGATGTGGATGTCGCTGGCCCTCTGCGCGAATGCGTCATGGATGATGCCCTCGAACAGCGCGCCCGGGGTCCGTTGCTTCTTCGCCTTCATGGTGCCGTCCTCCGCGGTTGGGGTTTTCCCGTGGGCCTGTCCCGTTCTGCAAGGTTATACCCGGGGTCTGGGGAATTGTTGCAGCGGAAGCTAGGCGACGCTGAAATCCAGGCGCTTCCGGGACTCGAATGCGATGACGTCGCCGACATATCGCTGTTCGCGCATCTGGATCCACTCGTCCACGGCCTCCTTGCGGAACAGCAAGTTCCCGCCCAGCTCGAAGCAGGGGATGTCCCCGAGATACGCCTCCAGGGCCTCCGGCGAGATCCTCAGATAATCCGCCACTTCCGTCCAGGTCATGATGGGCTTGGGCGGGGCGTTGCGGATGGCGGCGAGTTCGTGGTCGAGAGCCGCCTGAATCCTCAAGGATGCGGCATCGCTCAGGCGCGCATCCAGGGCGGCCCGGCACAGCGTCTCGATGTTCTTTTCAGGTCGTCTTTTCATGGTTTCCCTCCAGATAGGGCAGGATCTTCGCCTTGAGCAACTTCTTGGCGCGGTGCAGCTGGGTACGGACATTGGGCTCGCCGAGATTGAGGATGTCGGCAATCTGGTCATGCGGCAGGCCGTCGATCTCGCGCAGCATGAATACCGCCCGGAGATGCTCCGGCAGCTCGGCGACGGCCTGGCGGATGACCAGCCCCAGCTCCGCGTCGAGGAGGATTTCGTCGGCGCCGCTTCCGGACTCGCCACGCGCCGGCAATCTGGCCTCCTCGAGCTGCACCTCGAGGCTTGCCTTGCGGTCGCGGATCCGGTTCAGGCAGAGGTTGCGGGCGATCGTGTACAGCCAGGTCGAGAAGCGCATGGCAGGATTGAAGCTGGCGCGGCCCTTGATGACCCGCAGGAAGACGTCCTGCACGCAATCCTCGGCCTGGCCCGGATCCATCCGATAGGTCCCGTGGATGAAGCGGAACAGGCGGTTCCGGTACCGTTCGAAGAGGACCTGAAACGCCTCCGTCCTGCCGGCGACGAACATGGCCATCAACGCTTCATCGTGCAAGTCCGTCATGTCCGCCTCGGATCCGGGCCCTGACCTCCGCTCCTGACATGATTATACCCCGTCGGGCAGAAAATGTTACGGATGTCCCTGGCCGGTCTACTCTTCCTTGTCCTTGCCTTCGTCGGAGACCTCGAAGAACTGGAAGAAGAGGCAGAGGACGAGGGCGAGGCCGGCGATCCAGAAGTAGGCGTTGCCGGAGAACAGGCCGTCGAGGCGGTCGGGGCAGTCGAAGGGGGCGGGCCAGCGGTAGACGGTGCGTTCGAGCCAGCCGCCGACGTGGCGCACCACCGGCAGGGCCAGGAGCATGCCGAGGAAGGGCCAGAGGGCGTAGACGCGGCCAGAGGCGAGGGCGGCGACGACGGTGGCGGGGACCTGTCCGCACAGGGCGATGCCGAGGGCGGTGACCAGGCCGCCGACGGCGGCGGCCCAGACGAAGACGGGGCGGACATGGGCGTTGACCAGGCCCTGGCGGTGGCACAGCCAGAAGAGGAGGCAGCCGGCGGTGACGGAGACCAGGAAGGTGCGGATGAAGCGGCTGTCGCGGAGGAAGAGCTGGTCGATGAGGGTGCGTCGCCAGACGATCTCGGACTTGACGATGAGGAAGCCGAAGGCGGTGCCGAGGAGGATGCCGGCGACGAGGCGCCAATGGCCGTTGAGGGCGAGGGGCTGGAGCTGGGCGAGGGGGATAGGCATGGCGGTCACCCCTTTCCCTTGGAGCCGTCGCCGCCGGAGGACTTGAGGGCGAGCAGGGCGGTGAAGACGACACCCCAGACGGCGAGGGAGGCGAAGAAGACCCAGGCGCTGGCGGAAAGCTGGAGGGCGGCGCCCCAGTGGCCGATGAAGGAGTCGCCGGCGAGCTGGAGGCCGAGCATGACGAGGAAGCCGCCGGCCAGGCCGAAGAGCGGGGAGAGCCCGGAGGAGGCGAGCAGGCCCTGCTGGCTGCTGGGCTCGGGGAAGAGGCGGAACTTCCAGGCGCCGCCGG
>CAZBDL010000322.1:0-4711 GCA_964490525.1 uncultured Victivallales bacterium
GCTTCCTGCAACCCGGCTTGTTGGCGCCGGCAATCTATGCCCGGAACGACATGGGCGCCAGCATGGTCGCCGACCTGGATGGCGACGGCATCCCGGAAATCTTCAACGAGCGCAAGGTCTACGCCCTTGCCGAAACCATGCCTTACCATCCCCAGGAACACCACCTGGTCGACACCTGGGTGTTTTCCAGCTCTGGCATGAATGACAAGGCCCACGAGGAGCTCCGCCGCCGCCATGCCGCAAGCCAGGAGATCAAGGGCAACAAGTCCGAACAATGGAAGGACAACTGGTGGAGATTCCAGAACTGCAGCCTGCCGCTTATCCGCTCCATGGCTGGAGACCGTTCGCACCATTATGTCTTCGACAGCCGCGGATTGGGTAATCTGGTCAAGGAACAGAGGATCATCCCGGAGGTGGATGTTGACGATTTCTCCCGGACCCGCTCGTACCATCTCATCCGGGCCCGCTGGCAGCTCACCATGATGCTCGACTACACCTTGGGCGACGACTACATCGCAAAATGCGAAATCCTCGACAAGGCCAAGCCCATCCACGCCCCGGCATTCTTCACGGAAAAAACCGGGCCGGATCTCAACGCCAATATCATGGCCTGTCTGCGCGAGGCCAACGCCTTCCTCGCCGCCAACAATGTCGTCCTGCCAACCCATGCAGAGGGAGACACACTCCCGGCGTTGGCGGAGAAGATTCCGCTCGCCATCCTGGATCTGGATGCCTTGGCCGTACCCCGGCGTTCATCCGATCACCGGGCCGCCGCCGCCATCGGCCAGACGCTCCTTGGTGCCTTCCAGCGGATCGGCAAGTTCCGTCTGCTGGAACGCTCTGAACTCCGAACCATCCTGGAAGAACAGAATCTCGCACGGCTCGGTCGGCAAACCGAAGCCCCCACCATTGTCCCGACCGCCATCGTTATTGCCGGCGCCTTAGTCCCCACCGGCACTGGCCACCATCTCTCCTTGCGGGCCTACGACACGGAAACCGGCATCATCTTTTCCTCACTCACCCATGGCAGTGACCAGCCCGGCTTCCTAATCACCCCCGAAACCATTGACGCCTATGCCCGCCAGCTCGCCGACGATGTCGTCAAGTTCCAACCCTACAAATATCGGCTGATGTCTGAAATCAACCTCGACTACTTGCGCTATGTGGCCACCGGCCAGGAACGCACCTTGCCCAGCACTTCCGCTCCCGCTTCAACCAAAACTCCCCCGCCAGCACCCGCGCCAACCGCCACCGATCCACCCGCAGTCAGCCAAGAACCTCCGGTAGCCTCTTTGTACCATCTCACCGGAGATGTCTCCACCGATACCGTGATTGACATGAGCAAGGGCCCACCTTGCGTCAACGACGAGTTGACCATCGCCCATGGCGTCACCCTCACCATCGCTGAAGGCACCACCCTGCAGATCAACCATGTAATCAACAGCAAATACGGCAGTCGCCTAGTCCTCATGCCCGGCGTCACCATCAAATTCGGGGATCCCAAGGGGAGCATGATACCGGGGATGAACCTCAGTGGTACCCTGGAAATCCGCGGTACAAAGGATAATCCCGTAAACATCCATGGCACTCCCGGAGTCGGGATTAATGACAAGAAAAACCCAATTTTCATCGGGGCCAGTCGCGGATGGCACGTGGACTATATGGAAATTAGTTTTGCCCATGTCAATTTCCGCAACGGTATATTTGTCGAGATCGAGTCCGCCGCTAAAACCACGATGGTCAACTGCTCATTCAATGATCTTTGCAGTCTGGATATCAGAGTGGAGTTTTCTTTTGATGGCAATGCCCCCAACGCTGTCTTTATGGATCAATGTACATTCGCGCATGGGCTCGCCTTCCAGAATTGCGATGTCATTGCATCTGATTGCCGCATGAATCGGATCCGTACTCATATGCAGTTGATAACCGTCGAATTGCCGGACAAGTCCAAAGGCAATGGCATTATCTGGCCGCGTCGACTGGATCACCCAAGCATGATCTTCCGGCGTTGCCAGTTGTCGAGCTTTTCCGCCAGCGCAATGTTTCATCACACCAAGCCGATGGTCATGTTCGAGGAGTGCAATCTTTCAGAATCAAGCATCACCTGGGAGTACCGTGATGTCAAGCCTGAAAACTACATGAAATATCACAACATCCCGAAGGAACTGGTGGCGGAACTCGACCCGCAGACTCACAAGAACATCCTGTTCCGGAACTGCCGTTGGGATCCAGAGAAGATGCCCAGGATGACCAACGTCTATCCGGCCTACGAGGGCACGTCCCCTGGAGCGACCCCCGGCAAGGATTTACCCGATTCTCCCAAAACTCCCGAGATCCTACCTCCCTCGTCGCCGAAGGCAACCGATGAAGCCAGCCAGCCATGGACGGTTCCCGGCCTGGCCATGGAACTGATGCCCGTGCCGGCAGGCCGTTTCCAGATGGGATCATCGGATGACGGCGAGAATGACCGCCAACCGGTTCACGAGGTGCGGATCTCGCGCCCATACTGGATCGGCAAATATGAGGTGACCCAGAAGCAATGGAAGACCCTCATGGAAAGCACGCCATTCCACTTCAAAGACGCCGGGGACGATCTTCCGGCGGAAAACATCACATGGCAGGAAGCGGTTGATTTCTGCAACCGCCTGACCAAGCAGGAACAGGCCGCCGGGCGCCTGCCGCCAGGCTATGCCTTTCGCTTGCCCACCGAGGCGGAATGGGAATATGCGGCCCGCGGAGGTTCGCATGGCCAGGGATACCGTTTCTCCGGGAGCAATAAGATTGACGAGGCAGGCTGGGTTCGCGACAACAGCGGCCAGCAACCACAGCCGGTAGGGAGGAAGAAGCCCAATGAACTGGGCATCTACGACATGAGCGGCAATGTCTGGGAATGGTGCCACGATTGGCACGGTCCATATCCGGAAGAAAGCGAGACCGACCCCGTCGGCCCCCCTACGATAGCTCGGAGCCGCGTGGCCCAATCACGGGTGGCCCGCGGCGGGGGGTGGTGCTTTTATGCCTCTGCCGCCCATGTTGATTGCCGCAAGAACTTTCCTCCTGCAACGGGCAAATTCCATTACCTCGGGTTTCGCATCTGCCTCGCTCCGGAGTTGCCCCCGTCGGCCCGTTAACGTTCAGAGGAGCGAATGAACTGCCGTCCTTATGTCTCAGTCTCCCAATCAACCCCAAGAAAGGACAATGCCATGACGACCAAGAGAACGCTGGCCGCCCTCGTGCTATTTGTAGCGTTGCTTGCCCAGGGTGCCGAGCCCCCAGCCGGCAGGACATATCATTTGGCGGGCAACGTGTCCGCCAATGCCGTGATTGACATGAGCAAGGGGCCACCCTGCGTCAGCAGTGAGCTGACCATCGCCCGCGGCGTCACCCTTACCATCGCCGAAGGCACCACCTTGCAGATCAACCACATGATCAAAGGCGCATACGGCAGTCGCCTGGTCCTTATGCCTGGCGTCACCGTCCGCTTCGGCGAACCCAAGGGATCGCTTAACCCCGGCATGAATCTTTACGGCGCCTTGGAAATCCGCGGCACCAAGGAACGCCCTGTAAACGTCCATGGCACTCCTGACCGTAATGTCGAAAACCATATTAATGTTGACACCGAACCTGCTTCCAACAAGCATGACGTCGCCATGCTCAGCAACGCATTATTTAACGGCTTTATCAGGATGGAGATCAGAACGCCAGGGAAGATCACACTCTCCGAGAGCTCATTTGCCAATGATTGCGCAGTTCATCTCGTCGGGACAGATGCTAAAGGCGGCGCGGTGGCCATCGTGAAATGTACCTTCTCCGACAAGTCCTCCTTGAACCTGCAAGATGTCGAAGCTGCCGTCACGGACAGCTTCATCAACAACATCTCCATATTGTTCAACCTGCACCCAATAGATTCTGATTCCAACAAGACAATGGTCGGCTGGCCACGCCACATGGATCGTCCCAACATTGCATTCCGCAGATGCGGGTTCAACGGATTCACCGGAATATCAACCTTTCACTGCGCAAAGCCATTGGTCATCTTCGCGGAATGCAATCTTGCCGCGCAAACATTGCAATGGGAGAATTGGCCCGACAGCGATCCCGAGCAATACATGACCTGGCACAACATCCCGAAGGAGCTGGTGGCCAAGTTCGATCCGCAGACACATAAAAACATCCTGTTCCGGAACTGCTACCTGGATCCGCAGAAGAAGCTCAAGATGACCGACGTCTATCCCGCCTACGAAAGCATGGTCGACAAGCCGTTTCCCGAGATCCGGGGAGGTGTCAGTGACTGAACGCAACGGGAGAGAGGGGAATGCCGTACATTAATCCGCCCATGCCCCTCCTGCGCAAGATTCTGTTCCTCCTGGCCCTCGGCCTGACCTCATGGGCGATGACCGCGCCCGCCGCGACCCGCGTGGCGATCCTCGCCGACGGGACCGATCCGGTGGCCGACCTGGCGGTCGCCGAACTGTCCTCGGAACCCGGCGTGGAACTGCTGGAACGGTCACAGGTCAACGGCCTCCTGCGCGAGCAGAAGCTCTCGGCCTCGCTCCTCGATGAGCAACGCATCCTCGTCCTCGGCAAGCTGCTTGCCGTTGACCTGTTCGCCGTGGTGGAGTCGGATTTCCGCACGAAGGCGCCGATCGGCGTGGTCGTCTATGCCGCCGACACCGGGGTGCGCTACCAGGACATGTCCTTGCTGGCGGTC
>CAZBDL010000323.1:0-4711 GCA_964490525.1 uncultured Victivallales bacterium
GGAAGGCGCCGATCTCCAGCCGCACGCAGGCCTGCAGGGCCAGCAGCAGGTGGTCGGCGTTCTCCAGGCACAGCGCGGAGAGCTTGCGGCGCTGCTCCCGCCGCGGCAGGCGCAGCAGCGCCGTCGCCGTCGCCGTCCGGAACCGTATCGGCTCCTCCCGGAAGAGGCAGCACAGCCCAAGCCGGATCCCGGAAGGCCCCATCATGGGGCCACGGGCGGCCGGATTTCGGTCACCTCCTGGAAGCGGGCGACCAGCAGGAAGGAGGCGACGTCCATGGCCAGCAGGGCGCAGTCGTCCCCGGCCAGGAAGCCGGCGAGTTGCGGGTGGCGCGCCAGGAAGATCGTGACGGCCTCCGCCCGCTCGCCGTCGCGAAGTTCGCGCACCGGGCCGACCGCCGTCACGGCGGACGCCTCCTGGAAGTCCTCGGCGCGATGCGTCCGGCTGTCGACCAGCAGCGCGGCATGTGGACAGGCCTGCAGGTTGGCGTATTTTCGCGTGTCCCGGGCCGTCGCAAAGAACAGCCGCGACAGCGTGGCGTCATGGGCGAACCCGACCAGGCTCGCATACGGCCGCCCGTCGCCGCAGGTCGAGAGCACCGCCAGCGACTGCTCCGTCAGCAAACGCCGGAGCGGGGTGCGCCCCTTCTCAGGCGCAGGATCAAGACACGATGACATGGGCGGGGTCTCCAGGGTGGTCCATGGGGCGATCACGGATGACGTCGGGTGGCGCCAAGGCCATAGCATATCGTCGATTGGAATGCTTGCCAACCCTTTCCATTTCCGGCGGCGGGCCGTATGTTTCGGGGAAACGACGCAGGAGAGGGCCATGGCGGAATTCTACAGGCTGGTGTTCTATGTGCCCGAGACGGATGCCGAGGCCGTGAAGGCGGCGGTGTTCGCGGCGGGAGCGGGGCGCATCGGCAGCTACGACCGCTGCTGCTGGCAGGTCTCCGGACAGGGCCAGTTCCGGCCCCTGGAGGGCAGCGAGCCGGCGCTCGGCCGCCACGGCGAGACCGAGACCGTGATGGAGACCAAGGTCGAGACGGTCTGCGCCCCGGAGCGGCTGGCCGACGTCGTTGCCGCCCTCAAGGCGGCGCATCCCTACGAGACCCCGGCCTTCCAGCACTGGCGGGTGGAGGGATAGCGGCGATGTTCATCAAGATGCTGACCGAAGACCCGAACTTCTACTTCATGGCGATCACCCTGGTGGCCTTCTCGGTCTGCTGCCACGAGTACATGCATGCGCGGGCGGCGCTGTGGCAAGGCGACGACACGGCGGCGCAGCTGGGGCACCTGACCCTCAACCCGCTGCGCCAGATGGGGGGCATGGCGCTGGTCATGCTCTTCCTGGTCGGCATCACCTGGGGCCAGGTGCCGGTCGATCCGCGCCGCTTGCGCCGCCGTCACAGCGCGATGCTGGTGGCGCTGGCCGGGCCGCTCACCAACCTGGGCCTCTTCCTGGCCTTCGTGATGGTGGCGACGATCGCTGGCGTGCTCCTTGGCGATGGCCAGGGAGAGCGTGGCCTCGCCTTCTTCTGCCAGCTCGGCGCCATGCTCAACTTCGTCCTCTTCGCCTTCAACCTCCTGCCCATCCCCCCGCTCGATGGCTACACCGTCTTCTCCTACTTCTTCCCCCGGATGCTCCGGCTGGACTCCGAGTTTCAGCGCGGGGCGATGTTCCTGCTCTTCGCCCTGGTCTTCTTTGGCTTCGGGGCGCTCTGGTCCGTCGGCGCGGCGGTGACGGGATTTGCCGTCGGCATCCTGACCCTGGGGATGGAGCTGGCCCTGCTCGGCCTGCGCATGCTGCTCGGGGGAGGCGCATGATGGCGGAGCAGGAGCGCATCTGGACGGTCTCCGAGGTCAACGCCGCGGTCCGCGAGGTCATCGAGGGCGGCTTCTTTCCCTTCTGGCTGGAGGGGGAGGTGGGCAACCTGACCGTGCATCGCTCGGGGCACGTCTACCTGACCCTGAAGGATGCGCGCAGCCAGTTGCGGGCGGTGTTCTTCAATGGCGCGCCCGCGGCGCGGCGGCTGGGGCTGAAGGTCGGCGACCGAGTCGAGGCGGCCGGGCGCCTGGGCGTGTACGAGGTTCGCGGCGAGTACCAGTTCACCATCCGCGAACTGCGCCCGGTCGGCCTCGGCGAGCTGCAGCGCCGCTTCGAGGCGCTGAAGGCGAAGTTGGCCGATGAAGGCCTCTTCGCCGTCGAGCGCAAGAAGCCGATCCCCCTGCTGCCGAAAAGGATCGGA
The DNA here is from genome assembly GCA_964490525.1 of uncultured Victivallales bacterium. Lineage (GTDB taxonomy): Bacteria > Verrucomicrobiota > Lentisphaeria > Victivallales > CAZBDL01 > CAZBDL01. The sequence continues at coordinate 2,247 of CAZBDL010000323.1, forward strand.
CTGGTGACCTCGCCCGACGGTGCCGCTGTGCGCGACTTCCTGCAGATCATCCGGCGCCGCTTTCCCGACTTGCACCTGCGCCTCGTCCCGGCGGCGGTCCAGGGCCAGGACGCCGCCCGCCAGGTCGCCGCCGGCGTCGCTTTCCTCAACCGCATCCGCGGGGCCGACGTGATCATCGTCACCCGCGGCGGCGGCAGCCTCGAGGACCTCTGGCCCTTCAACGAGGAGATCCTCGCCCGCGCCATCGCCGCCAGCGCCATCCCCGTGATCAGCGCGGTCGGACATGAGATCGACGTGACGATCAGCGACCTCGTCGCCGACCTCCGCGCCCCGACCCCTTCCGCCGCCGCCGAGCTGGTGGTCAGCCGCCAGGAGGAGTTTCGCGAGCGCATCGATGCCTTGCGACGACGCCTGCGCGGTGCCCTGGAACTGGTCGCCGCCCGCTTCCGCGCCCGCTTCGACCGGGCTGCCCATAGCTGGGTCTTCCGTGAGCCTGTCCACCTGCTGCGCCGCCGTCAGCAGGAGGTCGACGACGTGGCTGGACGCCTGGCCCGCGCCCTGGACGCTGCCCTCGAGCGGGCCCGCCGCCGCCTGGAACGTGCCGAGGCCCGCCTGCACACCCTCAATCCCGCCGCGGTCCTGGCCCGCGGCTATGCCATCCTCACGGAGCCCGGGACGGGCCGCCTGGTCGCCGACCCCGCTCTCCCCGCAGGAACCCCGGTCCGGGCCCAGATGGCGGCTGGAGACCTGTCTTTGGTCGTGGCATCTGATGTCTGCCCGGGGCCATCGGAATCGGGTCCCGGAACGCATCGGGATTAGCCGGTCCATGGCGTCGGCGCGACCGTCGCCGTCAAGGAGATCGTGTCAAGGTGCGGACATGACATGCGACGCTCGGTCAGGTAAGCGTCGAACGCATCAATCTTGCCTCGGCACGGTGGACTTTTGCCGACAGGAGGGTATGGTAACGGTCGCCCATTTCACCATCCCGTCCTGCCGGGCGGGGCCGGGAACGGGCCTTGGCGTGGTGGCCGAGTGGCTAGGCAGAGGTCTGCAAAACCTCGTACACCGGTTCAATTCCGGTCCACGCCTCCAATCCCCTCCTGTCGGGCCGCGCATGGCGTCGCCCTCGCGCTCCCCGGGATAGTCTTCATCCGGGAAATCCTGTGGCCCGCCCTCTTACGGCATGAAAAAGGGCCGCGCCGGACCGAAGTCCGACGCGGCCGTGCGGGGAGGGAAGGGAATCAGATGCCGGTCTTCTCCTCGTCGAGGCCGAACTGGTCGAAGCCCAGCATGTTCATGGTCTCGCCGGCCTTGCCGGTCCGGTCGTTGATCAGGCGGATCTCGCCGAGGACATCCTCGTTGGCAGCGGTCGCCGGGGTTACCGTGACGCAGTCGAGGACGGCGACGAGCTGGCTCGTCTTGCCCGACTCGTTCTCGCTCGAGAGCGCATAGCCGATCACCGGCAGGCTGCCGAGTAGCGGCACCTTGCTGACGCTGCGCACGACCTCCTTCTTTTGGATGCCGCCGATGACGAAGCGGTTGCCGTTGTTCGAGACCATGACCTTGGTGTTGACCTCGCTGCGCTCGGTCCGCGGCCCCCCGTTGTTGGCGAACCCGATCAGGCTGGTGTTGTACATGTTGATGTCCAGCGTCGTCGACTGGATGGTGATCGAGGGAATGATGCGCAGCGAGAAGCCGTACGGGTCGCCCGCCGTGTTCAGGCCGTTGACGTTGGTGGTGCGGTCGTTGTCGCGGGCGACGGCGTAGCGGTGGTCGGTCGTCCAGGCCGGCACCGCCGCGAAGTTGCCCAGGCAGCGGATGCGGGTGCCATGGTTGATGTCGTCGCCGTCCACGTCGAACCCGTTCAGGCGCTCGAACTCGATCAGGTTGTCCTCGGTCTCGTTGACCTCCATCCAGTAGTGGAAGCGGGTGCCGTCCCAGGTCCGGCTGATGGTGAAGCCACGGGTCGCGGTGGCGGCGGCGACATTGACCACGATCGGGTTGCCATGGTAGTCGGTCGGGTAGATGTTGAAGGCGCCGTTGACGCGGATGCCGGGGCCGACGCCGACCGTGTCGATGCGCTGCAGCGTCGCGTTCGTCCAGGTCGCGTACTCCATGCCCGCGTTGATGGCCGGATTCGCCGGGCCGACCGCGAAGCGCGGATACTCGGTGAGCGCCTGCACCCGGCCCTCGACCGCGTTCTGCAGGGTCAGCTCGCCGCCGGTGACGACCGCGGCCTTGCCCTTGGCGGTCAGGAAGTCGAGGAAGCGGGTGTTCCACTTCGGGTTGAACTTGATGAACTGGGAATGGGAGTTGTTGACGATGTCGTTCGGCGCGACGGCGCTGTTGACGAAGTCCCAGCCGTTGGCGTAGCGGTTGGCGGCGGCGAACAGGTCGGTGCCGGGGCCGTTCTTCCAGGCCTGGAAGTCGACGCCGAGCTTGTCATCGTTCTCGCCCTCGAGCTC
>CAZBDL010000324.1:0-4678 GCA_964490525.1 uncultured Victivallales bacterium
CGCTGGGCGACAAGCTGGCTCCGGGCCTGTCCGCCATGCTCCTCTCCTGCAACCCCGTGGCCTCGGCCATCCAGGCGACCAGTGAGCAGATGTTTACCTCGTATCCGGAGCTGTGGCGACGCAACCTGTTGATGCTCATGGCCCTCACGGCCATGTTCCTGGCGGCTGCCACGGCCCGCCTCTGGCATCTCTTCCACAAGCAGGAGTAGCTTCCCGCCGATGCGCCCCCTGTTCAAGCTGCTGGACGCGCTGCTGGGCCTGCTTTGGCGGACGGGGTGCCTGGCGGGCGAGGTCGTGCGGCGGATTGCGCGGCCCGTGGCCAACCTCCTTCTCGGGCGGCCCGGCCGACGGCGCGGCGAGACCGCCCTGGGCCGGCTGGTTCGCTCCCTTGGCCTCGTCGCCCTCGGGGGATTCCTCGCCGAAGCCTGGGCGGGGCTCGCCGAACGCCTCGAGGACTCCGCCCCCGCCCGGCGCTGGTTCTTCGGCGTGCTGTTTCTCTTCCTGCTCCTCTGGATCCATCCCCCTTCTCACTGGGGCCCCTGGCATGCCCATCAGCGCGGCATCGCCTCCCACTATGGCCTCGGATTCTACTTCCGCCGCACCGCCAATGGCGAGCTCTTCTACCCCGGCAAGGTCTGCGCCGCCCATCGCACCCTGCCCCTTGGCACCACCATCAAGGTCGTCAACCGGAACAATGGTCGCACCCTGGTCGTGCGCGTCGTCGACCGTGGTCCCTTTGTCGAGGGCCGCATCCTCGACCTCTCCACCGCCGCCGGTCGCCGGCTCGGCATGGTCGCCCCCGGCACGGCCGAGGTCGACATCTATACCCGGCGCGAGATTCGCCCCGGGGACCGGTAACGGCATGATCATGGCAGCCACATAGCCCAAGGAGGCATTCATGGACAGGCGCAAGACGATCCTGGTGGCGGGCGGCGGCGGCTTTCTCGGCTCGCACCTCTGCGAGCGGCTGCTCGGCGAGGGGTATGACGTCATCTGCCTCGACAACTTCTACACCGGCTCCAAGGAGAACATCCGGCACCTGCTCGCCCAGCCCGGCTTCGAGCTGGTGCGCCACGACATCACCTGGCCGGTCTACCTCGAGGTCGACGCCATCTACAACCTGGCCTGTCCCGCCTCCCCCATCCACTACCAGCACGACCCCATCCAGACGACCAAGACCAGCGTCATGGGCGCCATCAACCTGCTCGGCATGGCCAAGCGCCTGCGCATCCCCATCCTCCAGGCCTCGACCTCGGAGATCTACGGCGATCCGACTGTCCATCCCCAGGTCGAGGACTACTGGGGCAACGTCAACACCATCGGCCCGCGCAGCTGCTACGACGAGGGCAAGCGCTGCGCCGAGACCCTCTTCTTCGACTATCATCGCCAACTTGGCGTCGCCATCAAGGTCGTCCGCATCTTCAACACCTATGGCCCCCGCATGCGCGCCGACGACGGCCGCGTGGTCAGCAACTTCATCGTCCAGGCCTTGCGCGGCCAGGACATCACCATCTACGGCGACGGCAGCCAGACGCGCAGCTTCTGCTATGTCGACGACCTGGTCGATGGCCTGGTGCGCATGATGAACACCCCGCGCGAAGTCACCGGGCCGGTGAACCTGGGCAATCCGGGGGAGTTCACCATCCGCGAGCTGGCCGAGCAGGTCATCGCCCTGACCGGTTCGCGTTCCCGGCTGGTGCATCATGACCTGCCCAAGGACGATCCCGCCCGGCGGCGCCCGGACATCGCTCGCGCCAAGGCCCTGCTGGACTGGGAGCCGACCATTCCCCTGGCCGAAGGACTGCCCCGCACCATCGACTATTTCCGGCGCGTGGTCGGCCAGTAGTCGCCCCGACCCGCTTCCCCCCGGCCCACCCTCGCTTCGCCAATCATGCCCGACCGCACCCGTATGCCATCGCGCCATCATGGTTTCTTGCTTTTAAGATGGCAACTGCTTGCCGGGCAACTTGTAATTATCGTGCCCGGTCTCGCCTGGGGGCGCAAGGGGGCGTCCGCACCCCGTTCTGGGCGAATCCGAAGGGGCGCGGTCTCTACGTCGCACGGGGCAAGACGGCGAATGCCTTCTGGCGCTTCAGCATTGGGCGTTGACGGTTGAACGTCGAGCGTTCACCATGCATCTACTTCTTCTGCTGCCAGGTGGCCAGGCCAACGCCGTTGTCGAGGATGAACCAGCCGGTCGGGTTGACGATGCCCTTGGGGTAGGTGTAGCGCATCTTGCTGTAGCCCAAAGACATGGGTTCAAGATCGGGGTCGTCGATGCGCACCATCATGCAGCTGGCGTTGCGCTTGCCTGCGGCATTCATGAAGGGCAGCGGCGTGACCTTGGCGCTGACTGCCTTGAACGCCTTGCGTTTGAGCCTGCCGTCGCCCTTCGGGTCGTGCTCGACGAACAGCTTCGGCGGCTTGGCCCCGAAATGCATGCCCATGACCAGCAGGACATCGCCTTCCTGGGGCGGGGCCAGCAGTTCCTCATCGGCGCCGGTCCTGATCGTATCGATGGTCGGCGGCGACAACAGGAAGACCTGGGGCAGGGGCGTGGCCACGGGGCCAAATTCCTTGGCCAGGACCTCGACGCTGTTGATCCGCGCCGGCGAGAGGGCCGGCAGGGCTTCGGCCGACATCCCCTTCACGGCCTTCTTGTCGTAGAGCACGAACTTCTTCGTCCATTCGGCGTAGGCCGCATCGACCGGGGCCTTGGCGCTGATCTTGTTGGCGATCTTCCATGAGGCCTTCTTCGTCTTGGCGTCCGGATTCCGGTTGCGGTCGCGGAACATGCTCCAAACCGATGGCTTCTTGGTGAACTGCGTGCTCGGAGCCTGGCCGAGTTCGCCCGGGGTGACCGGCAGGGCGGAGCCGAGGGTGACGGCCATCGTCTCGATCCCATCCTGGTCGAGGGCCAGCAATGATCCGACCCACGTCCCCGGCAAGGGCGGATCAGCCAAGGAGGAGGGCGCCGAGGCCGCCCGCGGCGCGAAAAAGCCATCGACGTTGTCATCGCCCCCGAAGGGGTAGGAGGCATAGTAGAGGACGCCGTCGATGCAGGTCAGGTCGTGGACCTCTGGCAGGTCGTCAAGGAAGACGTAGGTGCCCTCCGGCGTGCCGTCGGTCCGCCAGATGACCGAGATGTCCAGGTCCTCGTTGTATTCCGCGAAGTAGATGATGCCGGAGCCGTCATCGGCCACCGCCAGGTCGCTGGAATAGACCGTGTCGAGCCCCCCCTTGATCAGGTCGAGCGTGTCGGTCAGCGTGTCCAGGCGGAAGATCTCGCTGTCGTATTCCTCGTCCCGATTGCTGAACGTGCTGAACCACAGGTACCGGTCGTCCTGCACCCGGAAGTTGATCGGGATCTCCAGCCCGGCCGTGGACGTGATCGGCACGGTGCCTTCGGTCGTGGCGTTGCTTCGCCAGAGCGTGAAATCCGTCTGCGGCTCGAACACCGGGAAGAAGCTGCCCTCGTTGCCGACGGGAAAGTAGAGGGTGTTGCCGACGTCCGTCAGGTACCAGTAGCTGATGTCGCCGGGAAACCCGCCCGGCGGCGTGATGTCCACGGTTGCCGAATCGGTGCCGTCGCTGTACCACAGGCGGTAGTCGGTGCCGTCATAGGTGGTGAAGAAGAGGTTGGCACCGTCAACTGCGGTTAGGCCGCGCACCTGGCCGGGGATGGCGTCGAAGATCTTGTCGACGGTGACGCCATCGGTCTTCCACAGGGTGCTGTTGACGGTGGGGGCGGGGTTGCCGTCGCCGTCATCGTTGGTGAAGAAGATCATGCCGCCGCTGGCATGGACGACGCCCGTGAGCCGGGGAACCCCCGCCGTGACGGGGACGGTGCCGCCGATGGTCCCGTCGCTGCGCCACAGGGCCCCCTTGCCATTCCATTCCTGGTGGGTGGCAAAGTAGAAGCAGGTGGCCGTCGGGGTGCTTGCGTCGGTCAGTCCCCAGGCCTCGATACCTTCGGCGCTGGTGGTGACGGTGAAGATGTTGAAGTCGTCCAGGGTTCCGCCGTCATAGACCGGCTCGACCCGGTAGAGGGCGTCGCCCGCATAGTAGAAGAGCTGGTTGTTGATGTCGACGAGGTGCTTGACGTCGACCAGCCCGTCGGCGATCTCGATCAGGTCGAGGGCGCGAGCCGGGAGGGTCGCGGCGACGGCGACGGCGACCGCCACGAGAAGGGATTGGATGCGCATGGATTGGTCTCCGTGTGCGGGGTGCCGGGAGATTCCGTTGGCGATGAAAACCGCCCCTCCTAAGATTATACCATGATTGCCGTCCGTCCGCAAGGAGCATGCCGCATGCGGACGCAAGGGAGCCTGGGCGGTAATAACCAATGGAGTTCAAGTGGTGAAGATAAAAGTCCTTGCCACCAACAACTTGCATTCTTAAAAGTAAGAAAGGCGGAATGATGGCCGGCATGATGCAGGTCAAGCGCTTGCCTTGGCGTGGCCCGCTTGCCGCCCGGCGCGTCGAGACGCCCCATGGCGGAGGAGATGGCGCAAATTCAGGTCCAGGGGATTATGTTCGCGGGGGCGCAGGATGTATGGTATGGCTTGGCGGCGGGCCGGTTGGCCGGCCGGGGAGTTCGCCATTTGGAGCGGTGCGGCGGTGAGTGCGGTCAAGGGTATGTCGGGAAAGCGGCGCGGGCGCTGGCTGCGGGCGGCCT
>CAZBDL010000325.1:0-4663 GCA_964490525.1 uncultured Victivallales bacterium
GGGTCAGATAGGCCATGCCCAGATCGTACTTGGCCCGGACGCCCGGGTGCTCGGCGATGTGGTTCAGGTAGTAGGCGAAGACGTGCATCAGCCCGTTCGACTTGGCCATTTCCCAGCCGAGGCGGACGCCCAGGCCAAGCCGGCTCGAGGGCAGCTCGCCCGGGCGCGGGGGGTGGACCGTGGTCATGAAGTTGAACCACGAGTTGTTCCATTGCGCGATCAGCCCCTTCTCGCCCAGCAGGCAGTCGCCGATCCGCTGCGCCAGCACCTTCTTCAGCTTCCGGTTCCTGGTCGCATGGTGCGTCCAGCACATCCCCTCAAGCAGATAGAAGTAGTGGGAATAGTCGTCCAGCGCGTGCTCGCTCGGCACCGGATAGGCGTTCATGAAGACCGGACGCCCGTCCGGCAGCCATTTCGTGGCCTGAAAGGCCATGGTCCGCTCGGCGTTCTCGATGTATTCGTATTCGCCGGTCGCCAGGCCGAACGCCGAGAAGGCCATCGCGACCGTCGACATGCCGCAGGTGTACGGACAGTTGAGCTTGTGTCCCTCCCAGATGCCGTTGCCGTAGCCGCCCTCCGGCAGCGCCCAGATCGCCACCCAGTTGTCGAACCAGTTCCGGACGGCATCGAGGTACCGCTTGGCCCGCGCCTGGTCCGCGAACTGCGCAGCCAGCACGATCGCCGCCGCATTCGACCCGACATCGGCGACATTCACCTTGCCGTTGCGCAGGATGTCGTGGAACGCCTGCTTCGTGAGCTTGCCGGTCGGGCACTGCCGGTAGTTGGAGGTGAATCCACCGTTCGGAAGTTGTTCTCCGACATAGATGTCGACATATTTCAGCGCCGCGTCGATGTACTTCCTCTCGCCCAGCAGGGCCCCCGCCAGCAGCAATCCCCGGATGGGGTAGAAGACCATGTACCACTCGTGGATCGGCTTGCCGTCCTCAAGGCACCGGAAGAAGCACCCGCCCTTGCCCTCGGTCCGTTGCTCCATCAGCCAGTCCGCAGCGCATTTCAATGCCTGTTTCGGTGCCAGTCTCTCACCATAGGGAATCTTCATCTTCGGCTCCTGCTTGAGTTACCGCGCCCATGGACCATGGCCTGCGGCGGATGCCACTGGCCGCACGGCTCTCGCCGGGCATGAAGTAAGTTACACATGAAAGTCAGTTTTTCAATCGCCGCAGCCAACCCGGCGAACCTTCGGGCACACACCAGTCAGTGCTTGAAATGCGGCGCAAGGCCAGGTATTGTATGCTTTCATATGAGTCTTTCACGGAATGCCCTTGGAGGCCCCCCATGAAGATCTGCGCATCTGAGTTCGGCCAGTTCGATATGGGCCCGTATCCTTCCGTCTATACCCCCTTGCCCGAGGTGTATTGCCTGCGGCCGCAGGCGGACACGCATGGCTGGCGGGAGCCGGTGACCCCATGTTGCGGCCGGGGATGGAAGGTCGACAACCATTGGGCCATCGAGCGCCGGGGCGACACGAAATGCCTCGTGCAGAAGATGGACTTCACCGAGTCGTTGACCTCCATGCTGGTCAAGGGAGAGAGGCGCTGGCGCGACTACACCGTCGACGGCGTCATTTCCGTGGAAAGCCCGGAGCCGGCGTTCGTCGGCCTGCTCTTCCGGTATGCGGATGCGCAGAACTACTATGCGGCGGTGTTCCGCGAGCAGCGCCTGCAGGTGATCCGGCGGGACATCGTCCGGCAGGCGGTCATCGCCGAGATGCCCTATGCGGGAAGCTGGCGGAAGATACGGCTTTCGGTGCGCTGTGCAGGAGAGGCCCTGTCCGTGTCGGTGAACGGCAAGGCCGTGCTGAAGTGCACGGACGGCATGCACGCCGAGGGGATGGCGGGCGTCATCGCCTGTTCGCCGGCGGTGTTCCATGATTTCAGCGTGTCGTCCTCCGCCGCCGAGGCCGGGCGCCTCGCCAAGGAGGAGCGCAAGGCCCGGATCGCCCTGGCAGCCAAGCGTAAACGCCTGCCTGCCATGGAGCTGTGGAAGGACATCCCGCTGGGGAACTTCACCGGCTCCCGGTCGGTGCGCTATGGCGACCTCAGCGGCAACGGCGAGCTGGACCTGCTCTTCGCCCAGGCCGACAAGCATTGCGCGATCCACTGCCTCACCGCCATCGACCTCGCCGGCCAGGTCCTCTGGCAGCGCGGCACGCCAATGCCGGATCCCCATGTCGCGACGATGGACGTGGCCATGCAGATCGTCGACTTCGACGGCACCGGCAAGAACCAGGTCGTCTGCATCATGGATGGCGAACTGCTCCTGCTTGACGGCAAGACCGGCAAGGTCGTCCGCCGTGGCGAGCTGCCCGACTGGCCCGCCCCCGACTCCACCCCTCCCCACATCGGCGGGTCCTGGTTCTCCGACTGCCTCGTCGACCGCCCCGGCAAGGCCATTCCCAACTACATCAGGGTCTGCAACCTGACCGGCCGGAAGCGCGGCCGCGAGCTGATCCTCGGCTGCGGCTATCCCTTCATCTGGGCCTATGGCAACGACTTGCGGCAGCGGTGGGCGTACACCGGCAATGTCGGACACTTCTGCCACACCTATGACGTCGACGGCGACGGCAAGGACGAGATCCTGGCCGGCTACTCGTTCCTCCGCGGCGACGGCACCTGGACGTTTTCGCTGCATCTCCAGGACCATGCCGATGCCGCCCTGGTCATGCCCTACAACCATCCGCGCGGCAAGCTCCTGATGGTCGAGGCCGCCGGCGAGGACGGACTGCTCCTCTTCGACCAGGATGGCTGGTTCCGCCAGATCCTCAAGGGCCATGTCCAGCACTTCTCCGTCGCCAAGTATCGCCAGGATGTCCCCGGCCTCCAGTACGCCGTCATCACCTACCACGGCAATCCCGGCCTCATCACCCTCTACGACAAGGACGGCGTCGAGCTGATGAGCACCGAGCTTCCCTGCGTCGGTTCCGCCCTCCACCCGGTCAACTGGACCGGCACCGGCGAGGAGCTGATCCTGTTCTCCGGCCACCGCGACATCGGCGGGCTGATGGACGCCGCCGGCGACCTCGTCGTGCCCTATCCCGACCCGGACCATCCCGAACTCTGCTGCGAGGCCATCCGCTTCCTCGACGACCCGCGGGACAAGATCGTCCTCTACGACCGCGACCGGATGTGCATCTACCGCCCCGCCGCCAAGCTGCCCCGCGGCCGCCGCTACCTCCCCGACCGGACCCCGCTCGACAACTGGTCCAACTTCATGGCCCACTATTCCTATCCGAAATGGGATGCGGGCCCCCGGTGAGGAAACGCTTGCTGGGCCGTGGCGGTCGACTCGCGCGGGGGGCAGATTCGTGGTTTGTCTGCGGCAGGGCAATCAGTCTCGGCATAGCACTTTTCTCCCCGTCGAACGGGCGGGCTGACCTTGCTAATTGATGCGCAGTGGGGGGCTATCACCGGTGCCCCAGCCTGCCGGTGGCGGCCTTGGCGGCGACGGCGAGGCGGGAGTGCCCTTGGTCGCCAGCGCCTCAAGCGTGACGATGTCGGCGGGCGTGCCGAGCCGGCCGATGGCCCCGACCGCCGAGACCCGCAGGGGAACGCTTGTTGTACCGTTCTCGGCCTGCTCTTCCTCGCGCTCGCCGCGATCCTGTTCCTGCTGTGACCCCGTCAAAATCCAACAAACATGTACGACAACGACTTGACATCGCGAATTGCAAGAGTTATTATCGGCCAATCGTCGTGACCGTTCCCGCACCCTGGCTCCAAAGGAATGCACCTGCAATGAACGGAGGGGATCCTGTGAAGAACATGCTTTCGCCGCGCCTTTTCCCGACCCTGGCCGCCGCCCTGTCCATCCTTGCGGCCGTGCCGCTCGCAGGCCAGACGACCGACGCGTACGGCGAGCCCGCCGGGTTCATCAGGCTGGAGGCCCCGTCGTTCACCTCGACGCCGATGTCGATCCCGTTCGAGCCGTTCGCTTCCGGCCTGGACGCGGTCATGGCGGGCCAGCTCGTCGGCGAGGACAACGCCGCTGCCGCCGACACCATCCAAAAATGGCTTCCGGGCATCCAGGACTACGTCTCGGCGTTCAAGGCGGACGGCACCGACGACCCGGCCAAGGACGGCAAGTGGTTCGCGGACGACGTCGACTGGACGCCGACCCCCTTGACCCTCGCGCCAGGCGAGGGCTTCGTGGTCAACAACAAGCACGGCCTGGACCAGTCGCTGTACCTTGCCGGCCGGGTGGTGCTCTCGGCGGAGCGTCCGCTGGCGCTGGCGCCCGACCTCACGCTCTTCGCCTACCCCTTCACCACGGTCCGCTCCCTGAACAACACCAGCCTGGCGGCGGACGGCGCGCACGGCGCGGCGCTCCGGGACGACGCCGACATCGTCCTCGCCGCCCCGCCCGGCCCCGGGCACTGGCTTCTCTCCGACCCCGGCTCCCCGCACGACGGCAAGTGGCTTGACGACGCGCTCTCCATCCCCTCGCTGCTGGAGCTCGGGCCCGGCCGCGCCTACTGGTACAGCCGCGCCCTCGGCACGGGCTTCACCTGGCAGGCGCCGCGTCCTTACAGCAACCCCTTCAATGCCGGCGCCACCGCCCCGGCCATCGTCGGCATGTCCCCGAACTCCGCCCAGGACGGCATGACCCTGGCCCTTTCCTGCACCGGCGCCACCGGCGAGATCCTGGA
>CAZBDL010000326.1:0-3987 GCA_964490525.1 uncultured Victivallales bacterium
GCCAACTGGATCCGCGAATGGGCCGAGGCCAGCCTCCTCGCCGACTACGAGGTGCGCGCCATCGCCATCCGCTTCGCCGATGAACCCGACTTCCCGCATGTCCGCTATGCACTCCCCGCCCAAGAGCCGAGCCTAACGCCCAACGTCCAACGCTGAACGCTCAACGTTCAACTCATGCCCGGCGACATTCGCGAGTTTCCGATTCTTCCCCTCGGTGTCTCCGCGACTCCATGGAGAGTCCGGATGAATCGGGCGGCCGGGATTGTTTCGAATTGGCTAAAAAAAATCTCCGCCAGCCGTTTGACCGGCTGGCGGAGATTGTTTTGCGAATGGTACGCCCGGGTGGATTCGAACCGCCGACCTTGTGATTAAGAGTCACCTGCTCTACCAACTGAGCTACGGGCGCACAGCAGAGGGACGGAATATGCCCCGCTTTCCGGAAAAAGCAAGCGGCGTGGGGAATTCGCTTCGCGGGGGCTGAGGGAGTACGGTATGCGGCTTGGCGCGAACGGGAGACCTGATCATGAGCGGACCGGCGGGATACGTCCATGTGGTGAGCTTGGGGTGTCCGAAGAACCTGGTGGACACGGAGGTGCTGACGGCATCGCTGTTCCGCGCCGGACTGGGCTTGGCGGAGGCGGCGGACGACGCCGACCTGTACCTGATCAACACTTGCGCCTTCATTGCGGCGGCGCGGGAGGAGGCGGCCGGGGAGATCGCGGAGGCGGTGACCTGGAAAGGGAAGCGTGCCCGGCGTCGGGTGATCGTCTGCGGCTGCCTGCCGCAATGGGATGCCGACGGCACCTTCCGCGCGGAGTATCCGGAGGTGGACGCGTGGCTGGGCATCGACCAGGCGCCGTCGATGGGGCCGTTGCTCGGTAAGCTGCTGGCGGGAATGGGCTTGCGAGATTCACGCGTCGGGCGCTCGTGCTATCTGTACGACGAGGGCACGCCACGCCTGCAGCTGACCCCGCCGCACTATGCCTACCTGAAGATCGCCGAAGGGTGCGACAACCGCTGCGCCTACTGCAGCATCCCGCGCATCCGTGGGCACCTGCGCAGTCGGCGCATTGCCTCGGTGGTGGCGGAGGCCCGGAGCTTGCTGGCCAACGGCGTGCGCGAGCTGATCCTGATCGGGCAGGACACGACGGCGTTCGGCCTGGACCGCCCCGGTGACGGCGAGGACCTGGTCGGCCTGCTGCAGGCGCTTGACGCGTTGCCCGGCCGCTTCTGGCTGCGGCTGCTCTACGCGCATCCGGCCAGCCTGTCGCGAACTCCGCAGTTCACCGACGGGATGGTGGCGGCCTTCCGCGGCGCGCAGCACCTCGTGCCCTACCTCGACCTGCCGCTGCAGCATATCACCGCCCGGATGCTGGCGCGCATGGGGCGCCGAGTGGACCGGCCCCAGGTGGAGGCGCTCCTCGATCGTCTGCGCCGCGACATTCCCGGCCTGGTCCTGCGCACCACCTTCCTGGTCGGGCATCCGGGCGAGACGGAGGCCGACTTCCGGGATTTGCATGAGACGGTGGTGCGGCGGCGCTTCGACCGCATGGGGGTTTTCGCCTATTCTCCCGAGCCCGGGACCGCCGCCGCCGGACAGGACGGGGCCGTCGACGCCGCCGTCGCCCAGGCGCGCGTCGAGGACCTCATGGCCGTGCAGGCGGAGATTATGCGGGAGCGGAATGCGCGGCTTGTCGGAAGCGAAATGGAATGTATTGTTGATGGGGTCGACGTGACGGGAGGCCTGGGGCGCACTGCGATGGACGCCCCGGATGTCGACCTGGCCATGCACGTGGCGGGCGTCGGGCCGCGCGATGTCGGCCATTTCCGCCGGGTGCGAATCACCGGCGCCGATACCTATGAGCTGAGCGCGCAACGCATCAAGGCAACGTCGGGAAGAGGCCATAGACCATGAGCGGTTCCGTCCAGGCATTTGTCGCCCGCACCAACCTGCCGAACAAGATCACCCTCGCCCGGGTGGCGATGATCTTCGTCTTCCTGATCATCTGCAACATCGACGAGACCGTCTCCGCCGATCCCGCCCGCCAGCGGCTCTTTCGCGCGGTCGGGCTGGGCTTTGCCATCCTGGCCGGCCTGACCGACCTGCTCGACGGCTGGCTGGCCCGGCGCTACCAAGTCGTCACCGACTTCGGCAAGCTGATGGATCCTCTGGCCGACAAGATCTTCATGGTCACGACCTTCATCGTCCTGGTCGGCGAGGGTATCCTGCCCGGCTGGGTTGCGGTCATCGTCCTTTCCCGCGAGTTCCTCGTCACCGGGCTGCGCCTTCTCGCCACCAACAAGGGCGTGGTCATCCCCGCCGACTCCACCGGCAAGCTCAAGACCTTCCTGCAGATGATGTTCTTGGTCCTGGGCGGGGTTATTTGGGTGGGGTGGGTAGATCGGGCCGACATCCGCGTCCTGTGGATGGTCGCGTACTGGACGATCGTCCTGGTCACGGCCTATTCCGGCGTCAGCTATTTCGTCCGCTTCCGCCATCTCTACTGGGCCAGCACCTGAACGGCGGCCTGGACGGCAGGGAGCGGCGGGATGGCGGGATGGCTGGGGGAGCTGGCGCGGCGGCTCCGTGCCGGTGGGGCGACGGCTCATCAGTCCCCGGCGGGGGTGTCGTCCCGGGCGGCGTTGGTGCCGGGGGTGTCGGAAGCGCCAACCTCCTCTTCGTGGGCGTCTTGGGCGGGGCGTTCGCGGGGGACGGGGGCGAGCCAGGCGATGCGCTCGTCGGAGATCAGCACGGCGCCATAGGCGATGATGTCGCGCCAGCGCTTCTTCTCGCCAAGGCGGTCGGTGGTCAGTTCGCTCAGGTTGCGGCGTCCGACGGTGACGCTTTTCCCCGCCGGGAGGGTGGCGACGGAGTCGCCGACGGGGAAGGAGAGGTAGTCGCCGTGGAACATGTCGGTGAAGCGGACGCAGAGGAGGAGGGTAAGGTTGTGGAAGTCGAGTGAGCTGCGGTTGTGGACGGTGACGACGACGCTGTTGGAGAGCCAGGCGGGTTCGATGGCGAGGTGGACGTCGGCGGGGGTGAAGACCTCGGAGAGGTCGGTCTGGAGGTAGCGCTGGCAGAAGAGGAAGTCCTGGTAGACGCGGTCCCACTCACCCTGCTGGCGGCGGCGGAAGAAGTGGTCGAAGACCTTGTCGCGGGCGGCCTGATGGTCGCCTCGGGCGAGGTGGAGGCGGGCCTGCTGGAAGTCGGGGCTGAAGAAGCCGGCGCCGGCCATCACGCCCCAGTATTGGTTGAGGATGACGCGGCCCTCCTTGGAGCGGTGGAGGAAGGGCCGCCGGCGGTAGAGGTTGAGGCGGTCGCGGACCTCGTCCTGCTGGCGGGGATAGTAGGCGGCGGCCTGGTCGAAGTCGAGGGCGGCCTGGTCGAGCCGTCCCTCGCGCAGGGCGATGACGCCGCGCAGGAGGTAGGCGGGGGCGGGCTGTCCGTCCTGACGGGTGAGGAGTTCGTCGAGGATGGAGCGGGCGGTGGCGGCGTCGGTGTCGCCGCCGCGCTCGAGGAGGGCCTGGGCGAGGAGGATGTGGGCCTCCTTCTCGCGCGGGGCGAGGGCGATGGCGGCCTCGGCGGCCTGGATGGCCTCGGGCCAGTCGCGGCGCTCGCTGGCGAGGTAGGCGCGGTCGCGGGCGGCGCAGAGGCGGTTCCACTCGGCGATGTAGCGCGAGCTGACCTCGGCCTGGCGGAAGAGCAGGGCCATCATCTCGCCCTGATGGCGGCGCAGGCGCTCGCGGTGCTCACGGCGGAGCGACGATTCGGCGAGGCGCTGCTGCCAGAGGCGCTGGGCCTGTTCGCGGTCGACGCCGATGCCGGCGGAAAGGTCGAAGCCAACCATGCTGGTGATGTCCAGGAGCGTGCCCGTGGTCAGGTCGAAGAGGGAGTCCTTGCCCTTGGCGTCGTCGCGGGCGTCGAGGAGTTGGCGGTAGACGTGGAAGAAGTCGTACTTGAGCAGGGCGGCGTCCGGCTCGGTCAGG
>CAZBDL010000326.1:4077-4603 GCA_964490525.1 uncultured Victivallales bacterium
GGCGACATGGCGGGCGTCCTCCTGAAGGATGAGGCCGGTTAGCTCCTCGAAGCCCTTCGCCTCGCGCAGGGCCTTCTCGATGGCGTAGAGCGCGGTGACGGTCTGGTCGAGGTCGTAGTCCTGCGGGTCGCGTTGGCGCAGGCGCCGGACCTGCTCGTCGACCGGGGCCTCGGCATCACGGATGAATTCGGGCGCGGTGAGGCGTCCGGGGCAGCCGCGGAACCAGAGGGCGAGGCCGATGCAGGCGAGGCTGGCGGCGAGCAGCGGCGCGAGGCAGCCCCACAGGAACCATGTTCGCGGGGAATGTCCGACGGCCTGGTCGGCGGGGCTGGCCATGGTGAGGCTCCTTGCCGGTGGGCGGTCAGCGGATGACCGTGGCGATGCTGGTGTCGCCGGCGACCACCCGTTCCAGGCTGTCCGGAGCGGAGAAGTTGAAGACGACGATTGGCAGGCCGTTGTCGCGGCACAGGGAGAAGGCGGTGGCGTCCATGATCTTGAGCCGTTTGGCGAGGGCCTCCTCGTAGCC
>CAZBDL010000327.1:0-4509 GCA_964490525.1 uncultured Victivallales bacterium
CGATGGCTCCGCCAACCAGGTCATGAAGACCGACGGCGCCGGCAATCTCGCCTTCGCCACGGTATCGGTGCCGATCGGGGGCACCGCCATCACCGTCGGCGACAGCGCCACGACGGACAACAACGGCATCGCCATCGGCGTCTCCGCCAACGGCACGACCTTTGGCACGGTCGTGGGCTACCAGGCCAATGCCAGCAGCTACGGCGCCGCCTTTGGGTATCAAGCCAACGGCTATGACTCCAATGTGGCGGTGGGGTATCGGGCTAACGGGTATATCGGAACCGGGCCCTATTGCGGCGGGGTGGCGGTCGGCTACCAGGCCAACTGCTACAGCGGCAACGGCAAGTACAGCGGCGGGGTGGCGGTCGGCTATACGGCCAATGCCCGGCACAATGCCAATGAAAACGATGTCGGCGCGGTCGCAATCGGTTTCGGAGCCAACAGCTACGTCAACGGTGTGGCGGTCGGCCGCGGAGCTGCGGGCTATTACCAGGGCGTGGCCGTCGGCATGCTCGCCACCGGCTCGAATCAGGGTGTCGCCGTGGGGTACAAGGCCAACGGCTATGTCAACGGCACGACCATCGGCTACCGCGCCAACAGCAACAATCAAGGCTATGCCGTGGCCAAGGGCGGCTATTCCCGGTGCATGCGCTACAATGAAGAGTGGAAGGGGGCGGATACGCTCGCCGAGGATCCGGCGACCGGGGCTCTCACGGGCTACAACAAGTTTGGCTACGGCCAGGCCAACTTCTATGGCACCACCACCAACAACGTCGCCACGGAACTCTATCTGGGGGGTGTTTCCGGCAGGCGGTTCACTTTGCAGGACAACAGCGCCCTCAGCTTCACCGCCCATGTCGTGGCGATCAACACCGCCACCGGCGACACCTCCGTCTGGCAGCTCGCCGGCGGAATCAAGCGCCGCTCCGGGGCCGCCTCCACTTCCATAATCGGTACCGTCGCCACCCTCTTGAGCGAAACCCAGGGCGGATTGACCACCCCCCCCACCGTCGGTGCCGACACCACCAACGGCTCGCTCTGGATCAGGGTTATCGGGGTCGCCGCCACCACCGTCCGATGGAACATCATGGTTCAGTATTCGGAAGTCCGGGAGTAGGCCCATGAGGCGGATCCGCCCAGGTCTCGCAATCTTGGCCTTGCTGTTGACGGCCTTCGCCGCCCAGGCGGATCTGGTCAACCATGGCGCCCGGATCGTGATCGGACCCGACGCGGTCGTCTCCGTCGATGGCGACCTGGTCAACCAAGTTGACGCCGCTGATGGAGAGATCGACCTGGACGGGGAGCTGCGGGTCTCCGGCAACTGGTCCAACGAGGCGGGCAACACGCTCTTCACGCCCGGCGGAACCGGCACCGTCACCCTTGCCGGCGGCGACCAGGCCCTGACCGGCACGACCGCCTTCCCGAACCTGACCAAGCAGGCCACCGCACCCGCGACCCTGACCTTCGCCCCGGGCGTCGCCAACCGGACCACGATCGAAGGCGCCATGGTGCTCACCTGCGTCAATGGCGGTTTCCTGACCCTGCAAAGCTCCTTCCCGGGAACGCCGTGGCAGATCGATCCGCAGGGCACCCGCACGATCGGTTGGCTCGCGGTGGACGACTCGGCCAACGTCAACGCCACGGACATTGATGCCACCGGCGCTTCCTGCCGCGACCTCGGCGGCAACACCGGCTGGTTGTTCGACTACGAAGTGAATTTTGTGGCCGGGCCTGGCGGAACCATCGTTGGATCAACCCCTCAGTTCGTCTCTTCCGGGGGAAATTGCACGGGAGTGGATGCCGTTGCCGACGCCGGCTTCCATTTCACCGGCTGGACCGGGGGCTATGTCGGCACCGACAACCCCCTCACCATTGCCGGTGTATCTGGCAGCATGACCATCACGGCGAATTTCGCGGAAAATGCCTTGTCTCTCGCCATTGCGCCAACCCAGATCTCCGAGAACGGCGGCCTTGCCACCGGCACGGTCAGCCGCAACAGCGGAACCGCTGGAGACCTGGTCGTGGCTTTGGTCAGCGACGATTTGACGGCAGCCTTGGTGCCTCCCCAGGTCACCATTGTCAACGGCAGCCTCTCGGCGGACTTCCCGATCACCGCGGTGAACGACGACATCATCGATGGCGATCAAACGGCGATCATCACCGCCACTGCGGTCGGCCATCTCGACGGGGTCGACACCGTCGACGTGCTCGACGACGAGGTCGCCGGATTCACCGTCACGCCCACCAGCCTGACCCTCCTGGAAGGTACGGCCGACATCTTCACGGTCCGGCTCGACGCCGAGCCGGCCTCCGACGTGGTCCTCGATGTGTCCAGCGGCGCTCCGGCCACGGCGGACGTCGACCAGGCCACGCTCACCTTCACCAGCCTCACCTGGGCCGATGCCCAGACCGTCACCGTGACCAGCACCGAAAACACCCTTCATGGGAATGACGCGGTCACTATCACCGTGGCCGTCGACCCAGCCCTCTCCGACGACGCCTTCGATGCCGTCCCCAATCAAGTCGTGCCGGTGTCGATCATCGACAATGACCCCACCGCCGCAGACGATGCGGCCGCCTGCCTGGTCCTCCATGAGGCGATCATCGATGTCCTCGCCAACGACACCGACCCGAACGGCGACGACCTGACCATCCTGGACACGACCCTGCCTGCGGAAGGATCCGTGACCATCACCCACGGCGGCACCCGCATCACCTACGCCGCCGGAGCCAACCCTGGGGAGTTCCAGTTCAACTACACCGTCGGCGATGCCATCGGCAACACTGCCACCGCCACGGTCACCGTGACGGTCGCTTATGCCGTGGCCCTCGGAACCGTCTTCCCGGTCCTGACCGACGAGGTCAGCGATGGGCAAGGCGGCGCCTTGGCGGCCTTCACCCGGAAACCGACCCTCTACGGGCGCTACTACGATCCGGTCAAGGATCCCGGCCAGCTCAAGCCAAAGATTGCCAAGCACGGCCTCTTGACCAAGGTCTCGGCCAAGGACAACCCGCCCAAGACCAGCGTCGACTGCGAATGGAAGAAGAAGGTCTGCCTGTATGACCGCAAGGTCCTCGCTGCAGCCTGGAAGGCGGGCACGCTCACCGCTGCCGTATTGGCCACTCCGCTCTCGCCGCTGCCCTTCGCCATGCGCGCCAAGACCACCGAGAATGGGGTCAAGATCGACGACGATCTGCTCGACAATGCTGTCCGCATGCTGGCACCACCGGAGATCGCCGCAGCGGAAAATCCCTGGGACGCCACCGCGGATCCCGTGATCCATGCCGCAGGATGGCTGCAGGTCGTCGGGATGTATTTTGGAGTCAAGCCGCCCAAGGCCTGGTTCGAGTACCTGGATGCCAAGGGTGCCGTCAAGAAGGTCAAGTGTGGCATCGTCAAGTCCTTCCCATATCCCAATCCCAAGGGACAGCCTGGCAAGTCCTGCATGAACACTGCCACCGGCGACAGCGAACTGCTCGTCATCGCTCCGAAGAAGTGGCCGGCCGGGTGGAATCATGGTGAGAGCCATGACCTGGTCCTTGACAATGGCATCGGCCTGGTCACGGTGGCGGTCGCCACCAAGGACATTGCCGACAACACCGCCCCGGTGGCCGTCAACGATGCCGTTGCGGTCGACGCGGATTCGGCAAAGAACGTCCTCACCCCATTGGACAACGACACGGATGCCGACGCCGATCCCTTGGAGATCGTCATCGTCACCCTTCCCGACAACGGCGGTGCCGTCAAGGTTTCAAAAAATACCGTGCTCTACACGCCGGCGGAAGGCTTTGTCGGCGACGAAACCTTCGGCTATCGGCTGGAAGACGGCCTTGGCGGGGTCTCGACCGAGGCTACCGTCACGATCACCGTGTCCGCGCCATAGGATCGGAAAACGGAAACGATTTAGGCGCAACAAACGCCCGGTGCAATACCACCAGTTCCAGTGCGTTGTCCAAGCGAATCCCAGTTCCGGGAACGTTGAGCGCCGTGTCCCTGCGTAGTGCGCAGAGCCAAGCACGAATCCGCTCGGCCTCCCCCGTATTCCATTCGCGTACATTCGTGCAATTTGCCGGGAAAAATCTTTATGATTCTGTTGTGCCATTGACCCCGTAATACGCTCGAAGGGGTGGTTTTCCGTGTTCGTGGTCGTCTTCGTTGTCGCAATCGGGAAATGAGTTCATTCGAATATGATTATGATCGCGACAACGACAACGATGGAACTATTTTGGACACCATTGTCAGTAGCCCAATTTTTATTTTTTTGCTTTTACGCTCGTGCCATCTTGTTTCGGACTGAAATTTAGGGTATAAATAGAAGAATGTTAGTATGTCACAGGGGGGGAGACGTTTCTCTTCCTGTTTTTTTTGTTTCCAAACAGCGCTGGAGGTGGATAGGATGAGGCATCGGCTGTTGCTGTTCGTCGGGATTGGCTTGCTTCCTCTTGCGGGGTTCGCGCAGAACGTCGGCATCAACACCGATGGCGCCACCCCGAACGCCAATGCCATGC
>CAZBDL010000328.1:0-1385 GCA_964490525.1 uncultured Victivallales bacterium
AGGAACTGTTCGAGGTTGCGGACGACCATGTCCAGCTTTTCGTTCTCCTTCTCGCGCAGCAGGGCGATGCCCAGCAAGGCCTTGCCGTAGAGGCTCAGGCCGTTGCGGTCGCGGTAGAGGAAGTCGCGCATCGCCGGGTTGGGCTTGCCGCCATCCGCCAGCACCCGATGCACCAGCGCGTCGAGGTCGTCGGCCCGCTCCTTCCAGGGATCCTGCTTCGCCGGAGCGTTGTTCAGGCGCCGGACCTGCTCGTTGCGGTGCGCCTCCAGCCACGTCATGCCGCGCGCCAGGATGGCGTCGTCCACGGCCGCCCCGCCGTCCCGCGCCACCTGCAGGCCACGCACGACCACCGCCGTGGTGTGGGCCGAGGAATGCTCGCCCCAGCCCGAGAACCAGCCCCAGCCGCCGTCGGAGAGCTGCATGGAGGCGAGCTGGAGGAGGCCTTCGCGGGCCATGTCGTCGACCACCGCCTCGTCGAAGACGGGGTTGTCGGTGAAGACCGGCTTGCCCTCGGCATCGTAGCCGATGACGATGGCCCGCTTCCGCCATTGCCGGGCGCGTTCCTGGTCGTCCCCGATCTCCTGGGCATTGAGGTTGGCGCGCTTGTCGCGGACGTCGCGCAGGTCAACGCCCATGTCGCGCAGGACCTTCTGCGTGATGATCGTCGGCAGGAAGCGGTTCAGGGTCTGCTCCGTGCAGCCGTAGGGATAGGAGACCAGGTAGGGCAGGGCATCGACCATCGCTCCCGCCAGCGTCGGCGAGTAGCGCACCTCCAGCACCGACTGCTCCGGGCGACGCTCGGCCGGGACGGAAAATGCGAAGTTCGCGGATTCGCCGTGCGGCCGGATGACGCCGCTCCAGGAGACGGTCTTCTCCATGCCGTGGACGAACACCGGGAAGGTCAGCGCCATGGCGTCGCCATCGCCGTCAGTGACCGCCTTCATGCGGACGGTCAGCTCGCCCTCGGCCTCGGCGCGCACCCGCCAGTCGACGCGGACCTCGCCGCCCGACGGCACGTCCACTTGCCGCTCGGCGGCATCCAGGATCTTCGCCGTGCCGCCGTCCAGCTCCAGGGTGACCCGGGCGGACTTCGCCGCGGCATGGTAGTTGTGGACGATGGCGGAGAGCACCGCCTCGTCCTTCTCGACCAGGAAGCGCGGGGCCTGCAAACGGATGAGGAAGTCCTTGGCGGTGACGACCTCGGCCTCGCCCTGGCCGACCTTGGTGCCGTGGGCCATCGCCCAGGCGCGGATCTTCCAGGTGGTCAGGCTCTCGGGCATCGGCACCTCGATCTCGGCCTCGCCGCGGGCGTCGGGCGAGACGTTCGCCGCCCAGTAGGCGGTGTCGGCGAAGTTGGTGCGGACGACCACCGCCTCCCCTTCCCC
>CAZBDL010000328.1:1485-4505 GCA_964490525.1 uncultured Victivallales bacterium
CCCATCGCCAATTCCTTTTCCCAGAGCAGGTTGCGGAATGACTTGTCAATGCTCGACTCGGTCTGGGGATGATGGTTGCGCCGCCATTTCCAGAAGAACGCGCGGATCTCGGGGACATTGCCGCCGCCGCTGATGTATTCGACGGCCTTGTCGTAGACGGCGACGGCCACAGAGGAGGTCACCGGCCGTCCGGTGAGGTCGCTGATGCGCAGGCGGACGCGGGCGGTCTCGCCGGGCTTGAGCTTCTCCGCCGACGGCAGCACCTCGACGTTCAGGACGCGCTTCTCGGGGGGCACGACCAGCTCGCGGGCGACGGTATGCACTTGGCCGTCGGCGACGGTCACCGCCTCGACAAACATGTTCGGCATGTCGCGCAGGCCGACCTCGAAGGCCAGTTCCGTGCTCTTGCCTTTCAGGCGCGACACCACGGGCGTCGGGCAGACGCCGTTGGACGGGCGCACAAAGAGCAGCACCGTGCCGCCGTCTCGGTTGGTGTTGACCATCAGGTGGGCGGTGTCGCCCGGGGCGTATTCGGCCCGGTCGTTGATCAACTCCAGGTCGTTGAAGCGGAAGTCGCCCTCGGCAAAGCCGGCGCCGGTGACATTGAACAGGTAGCCGCCCTCGACGGTGCGGCCCTGGGCGTCGGTCACCGCAAGGCTCAGCCGGTACTGGCCGGCCTTGGCGGCGGTCAGGACTTGGCGGGCATAGCCCTCCGTGTTCGTCTCCAACGCCCAGCGCTCGGCCTCGACCTCGCGGGGCAGCCCGTCCGGGCCGTAGCTGACGGCGAGCAGCCGGAGCAGGCCCTTGCCGGCGACCGGCTTGCCGTCGACGGTGCGCGCCGAGAAGGAGGCGACCACCGTGTCCCGGGGCCGATAGTAGCCGCGGTCGACCCAGCCGAAGACGCGGAACGGCTCGCGGGCGGCGATGACGCCGCCGGTGCCGGTGACGGTCCGGCGCGAGGCGTCGACCACCTCGGCGGTGATCTCGTAGCGGTGGTCGCGGCGTCCGTGCAGGGCCTTGGCGACGCCAGTGTCGATGGTCACCGCGACCGTGCCGTCAGGGCCGATGGCGACCTCGTTCTCGGCGACCAGCTCGGGCGGAGCGGAGCGCTGCGGCCACCACCAGGGCGGCGGCGCGACGCAGCCCCAATGCCTCCAGCCCGGATACCAGTCGTAGTCCGGGGCATGCCACCAGTAGCCGGAGCCGTAGAGCCAGTCCCAGGGGCGGATCGGATACCAGTCCGAGTCATGCATCGTGCGCCGCACCGTGTAGCGCACCTTGGCCTCGGCCACCGGCGCCCCGAAGTAGTACGTCGCCTTGATGGTCGCGGTGATCACGTCGCCAAGCTGGACCGGCTCCGACGGCGCCTCGACGGTCACCTCGTATTCCGGCTTCTTGTACTCCTCGACGCGGAACGAGCCGCCGCCGCCAGGACTGGACAGGAAGAGCTGGTACATGCCCAGGGCCGCGTCCTTCGGCAGCGCGTACTCGCCGTCGAATCCGCCGAACGCATCGGCCGTGAATGACCGCTCCATGACCTTGTCGCCCTTGGGATTCTGCAGGACCGCCGGGAACGTGCGGTGGGCAAAGCGGGAGGCGTTCCCCTGGTCGTACTTCGCCTCGCGCACCCAGAACTTGTACTTGACCGTGTCGCCTGGACGATAGACCGGCCGGTCGGTGACGAGGTAGACCTTCGTCTGGTGGTACTCCTGGTCATGGTAGCCGGAGAGCCAGTGGCCGCTGAAGCCGAAATAGGCGAAGCGTCCGTCCGGGCCCGTCGCCGTGACCAGCCACTGGTGCTCGTTCATGTCGGCATGGTCCTGGCCGATGACGCACAGTCCATCGGCATTGGCGGCGGCGGCGAATTCGCGCGTCATGATCTCGACGCGGCGCGGCGGATTGCCGACCGGCCGCTGCAGCCACTGCTGCCGGTAGCCGAAGAAGTCAAGCTTGGCGTCCGCCACCGGCGTCCCGGTGACGGCGTCGGCCAGGAAGTACATCATGCCGTCCTTGAGCGGTTTGCGGACGATGACGGTGTCCGCCAGCCAGACGACGATGCGGCTGCTGTTGCCCTCGGGCAGGGTCGCCTCGACCAGGTAGGCCCCCGGCTCGCGCAGGGGGGCCGTAACCGTGACGACGCGGTCGAAGTGGGCCGCGCGGGGGGAGAGCGCCTCATCCCAGGCGGCGACCTGCTCGCCGAGGTACTTGCCGCGATCCGCCTGGTCCATCAGGATGGCGCCCACGTCCTCGATGCGCATGCGCCGCCAGTCCAGCTCCCGGGGATTGGCCTTGAGATAGGCCTTGACGTCGGCCAGCAGCTCCGGAACCTTGATGTGCCGGGCGGTGAAGGCGGCTCCGCGGGCATTGCGGAAGCGGAAGTTGAGGGAGGCCTCCTGCCCGGCGGCGGCCATGCGGTTCGGCTCGAACTCGCCCCAGTTGCCGACGATCTGGCGCAGGCGGGTCGCCTTGTGGCCATGGGGATCCTGGAAGCGGGCGATGCTTTCCCGCCAGGCCTCGGCGGCGCGCGGATATTGGCGCCGGTTGAGCAGGCATTCCGCAAGCCGGGCCAGGGCGGGCTCGGCAACACCATCCTTCCCCTCAGCCACTTGGCGGTAGATCTTCAGGTAATTGAACTCGTCCGGCAGCGGGAAGCGCTTGATGCCGGTGGCGAGCCGGGCGATCGTCTCGCCGTCGGCCAGGGTGTGCACCGCGTAGGGGCCGCTCTCGTCACCCTCGCCGCCCTCGGCCAGGACGGAGCCATATTCGGCCAGGGTTTGCACGCCAAACTGGCTCCGCCAGAAGTCGGCGAGCCGGAGCTGGATGGACGGCGCCAGGGTTGGCTCGCTGGCCATCGCCCGCGCCAACAGCCAACGCCAGCGTTCGCCATCGCTGGCGGCGTCGGCAAGGGATGCGGGGACATGGTGGAAGACCGGCGAGCCATCGGCGTTGGCCGGGGCACCGCGTGAGCCCTCGCCGCCCTGCCGCCAGCCCCACGGGACGTAGTCCTCCTCGTAGTCGGG
>CAZBDL010000329.1:0-4502 GCA_964490525.1 uncultured Victivallales bacterium
ACCAAAGCGGCGCAGGGCCGCCGCACGCCAAGGATCGCGTCACCGACGCGATGCAATTCACGGCGCGATCAAATGCACTGACTTCCGCCAAACTCCAGGCCCGACGATGAACCTGTTGCCTGACGGTGAACTGTTGGATGTCGAAGATCTCGACGTCTTGTCGGCGTTGGATGCGCGGGGGCTGCTGGTGGGCCCCGGGGAGACGTTGGCGGACTATCGGTCGCGGCTGGAGCGTCTTGACGCCGCCCTCCAGGAGATCGATGCGGACTTGGCGGGAGCGGAGGGCGTCCACCATCTTTTTCCGGGCTTTCCCGTGCGCCGGGAGGAGCGGATTCCGCCGGAGATCATGGCGGAGGCGGGGGCGGAGACGGGGCGCGAGTACGGGTTTGTGCTCGACTGGGCGCCCGGGTTCTTCCTTTCGCGCAGCCTCGGCATGCTCTGGGGCGGATGCGCCATCTCATTCCCGGACAGCGGGTTGTCGGTGTTCCTGGTGCGCGCGGCCTTTGCCCGCAAGGCGCGCTGGCTGATCTATCGGCGCCAGGAGCTGCTGGCGCATGAGCTGTGCCACGCGGCGCGGATGCCCCTGGAGGATCGCGACCACGAGGAATGGTTTGCCTACCGCCTCTCGCCGAGCCGCCTGCGCCGCTACTTCGGCAACTGTTTCCAGGCGGACATGGATGCGGTCTTCTTCCTGTTGCCGGTGCTGGTGCTGCTGCTGGCGCAGGTGGTCCAGACGGTGGGCTTGCTGCCGCGCCTGCCGATCTGGCCGTTCTGGATCCTGGCCGGGGCCTATCCGCTGTTCCTGTCCGTCCGCAACCACCTGGCGCACCGTCGTCTGGTCAAGGCGATGCGGGCGCTCGTGGCGGCGGGCGTGCCCCGTCCGGCGGCCGTCCTCTTCCGGTGCACCGGCCCCGAGATCCGCGAGATGGCGAACTTCGCCGACCGTCCCGCCGGGGAACTGCAACCGTGGCTGGCGGCGCGGATGAAGACGGAATTGCGCTGGCGGGTCATTCGCCGACGCTGGCTGGCGGCGTGCGCGGAGCAGGGGGCGCAGGCCGGTTGACGGGCCATGGCCGGGGCGTGTGGCGATCCGTCCGTGGGGAGCATGGCGCTAAGAAGGGCCGGAGGTGCGGCGCAAATCAACATGCTGCCGTGCCGCGGCCCCGGCATCGAGGCCGGCGAGGGTGAACTGCGGCCAGCGGGCGAGAACGAAGGTAAGGGTGGCCATGGCCAGGTAGTAGGCGAGGCCCGAGGCCAGGAAGAGCCAGTCGCGCAGGATGGTGGCGCGCCCGGGAAGTTCGGTCCAGGGGGCTTCGGGGGGGAGGTTCAGGTGGCCAAGCAGGCGCGAGACAAGGAAGCCTGCGGCAAAGGCGGCGGGCATGGTGGCCAGCGCCTGGAGAACATGCTCGATGAAGTGATCCAGGGCAGAGGGATGAGGCCGGATGGAGAGTGCAGCATAGCGCACGGCGAGCACTGCCAGGAAGCACCCGAGCAGGGACAGGTTTCCGCGGATGTCGAACGAGGCCTTGGCGAGCAGCCCGGCGTACATGGCCAGGGCGATGCCCAGGGCCACCCAGTGATCTTTCCCGCGGAAGGTCCTGCCTGCCGCATCACGGGGAAAGACGGCTCCCAGTCCGGGGCAGAAGGTCACCACCAGGAAGGTCGCGAAGAGGGAGAACAGCTCGTAGGCGAACCACCATCGCCAGTCGTCCAGCTGCGCCATGGCCGTGCCGGGATCCCGGGCGGACCGCGCCAAGAGCAGGCCCAGCCAGACGGCCAGTGCGAGGTCGGGCAGGGCCCCGCACCCCGCCCCCAGCAGGCTCCGGGGGCGTGGCACGGGCGGAAGACGCGGGGCGTCCGTTGGTCCCGTTTCCGGCAATTGCATCGCGCTCCCTCCCGGGGCACCGGGACGGTTCCAGGTGCCTGGCTCGTTAAGTTAATGCATGATGGGCGATAGCGCACCCTGGTCCCGGACGACCGGCCCGCAAAAAGCGGTTGCGGGCATGGCCTTGCGGGGAACGGGTTGTATGGTAGGACATCTTCAGCGGGCTGCGGGATGAGAGGCATGGCATGGAAAAGCTGACGCCGACGAGGATCCTGGTGGCGGTGGCGCTTGGCCTGGCGGGGGCGGAGGCGATGTGGATCCTCCAGCCGGTCAACAACTTCTACCTGAACAATTCGTACATTGCGGACAACTTCCTGCCCGAGCTGGCGGTGGCGCTGATCCTGGCGTTGGTGTTGGTGGCCAATCCTTTGATCCGTTGGGTGCGCCCGGCCTGGGCGCTGTCGGTGCGCCAGCTGGCGCTGATTTTCGGGATCCTGCTGGTGGCGGCGGCGCACAGCCAGACGCTGCGCATCTACCCGCATGCCCTGGCGCGCGGGAACCGGGAGGCGTGCCAGGATGCGCAACTGGCGGAGATCCATCGCGAGATGGCGTTGCCGTCGAGCCTCTACCTCGATCCGGTGGTGTACGGGGCGAAGGCGCCGGTCGCGGACCAGCTCTTCGACCGGCTGGCGCCGGGGGCGCGGATCCCTTGGGGGCGCTGGCTGGCGCCGCTGCTGTCGTGGGGGACGCTGATCGGGGCGGTGTGGCTGACGATGGCGGGCCTCGGGCTGATCGTCTTTCCGCAGTGGCGGGACAACGAGCGCCTGCCGTTTCCGCTGCTGACGGTGCAGCAGGAGCTGATCCGGACACCGGAGCCTGGGCACCGCCTGCCGCCGATCTTCCACAGCCGCCTGTTCTGGGCGGGATGCCTGCTGGTGGTGGTGCTTCACGGCTTCAACGGGCTGAACCACCATACGGGCGGGGACGTGCCGCCGTTTCCCTTGGGCTGGAACCTGTGGACGGCCCTGTCGGAGGGGTTGTGGCGCCATCTCGATTGGTATGCGAAGTCAGCCCGCATCTACTTCATCTTCGTAGGCATCACCTTCTTCATGCCGAACCGGGTGGGGTTCTCCCTGTGGTTCACGTTCTTGGCCTTCCAGGTGCATCGGATGATCGGCTACGAATACCATGCGCCGTTCAATGTCGAGACGGTCGGCGACTACCGCAACGGCGCGACGCTGTCGGTGGCGCTCATCATCCTGTGGCTGGGGCGGCGGCAATGGCAGGCGGTGGCGCAGGCGATGTTCCGACGTGGCGGCGGCGAGGTCACGGCGCGCGACCGGGCGGCTGGCTGGATGTTTGCGACGGGCCTGGCGGTGCTGCTGGGCTGGCTGCTGTGGGCGGGGGCGGCGCCGGGCTGGGCGCTGGCCTTCGTGGTGATGACGGTGGTCACGGCGCTGATCCTGGCGCGGATCGTCTGCGAGACGGGCTTGCCGTTTGCCGGCATCCACGACTTCGGGCCGGTCTACTTCATGCGCCTGATGCCGCTGCGCTGGCTCGACCATGCGAGCATCTGGCTGGGGGGCTTCCTGAACATGATCCTGGCGGCGGGCGGTTCGCGGACGAGCGCGGCGGTGCTCTTCCTCCATGGCCTGGGCATGGATCGGGAAGCGGGCCCGCGCCATCAGGTGCGCGTGGCCCGCCTGCTCTTCGGGGTGCTGCTGCTGGGCATCGTGCTGTGCGGCGTGACGCATCTCGCGGTCGGCTATCGCCATGCCACGACGCTCGGGGGGATGGACAGTCCGGTGTCGTCGTGGGGCAGTGCGCAGGTCCTTGGGGTGCAGGATGATCTGCGCATGCTGCAGCGTGGTGCATGGCATGCCAGGCCCTATTCCCAGGGGCTGCATTTCCTGGTCGGGGCGGGGCTGGGGGCGGGCTTGCAGGTGGCCTGCCTGATCTCCCCGGGCTGGCCGCTGCATCCGGTCGGGCTGCTGCTGGCCGGATCCTGGTTCCACGGGGTGGCCTGGGCCAGCATCCTGCTGGGATGGGGGCTGAAGATGGTGACGGTGAAGTACGGCGGCGCCCAGGCCTACCGGACGGCCAAGCCGTTTTTCCTGGGGCTGGTCATCGGCGAGGTGGTGTCCCTGCTGATCTGGGCGGCGACCCCCCTGGCGTTGATCTGGCTGGGCGGGGATCCGGCGGAGGTCGGGCGGATTCTTGTCCTGCCGCAGTAGGGTAGTGGGGCAGGATGGCGGATCGCAGATGATGGATGGTGGTTGGTCGGGCCAGTTGTTGAGGAAGAGGATGATGCGGGAACGGCAAAGGCCAGGCGAGGGCGGGGATGCGGGCGGTTGGGGCCGCCTTGTGCCGGTGGCGTGCGGTCGGGCCTTGGGCTTGCCCCGGCTGCCGATGCTGGCGGCGGGAATCCTGCTGACGGCGTGGCCGGCGGCGGGCGAACCGGCGATGGCG
The DNA here is from genome assembly GCA_964490525.1 of uncultured Victivallales bacterium. GTDB lineage: Bacteria > Verrucomicrobiota > Lentisphaeria > Victivallales > CAZBDL01 > CAZBDL01. Next base: position 4,295 of record CAZBDL010000329.1, read on the forward strand.
GATTTGCTGGAGCAGGTGCGCGCCGACACGGCGCACCTGGCTTCATACCCGACCCGGATTGCCGGCCAGCCGGGCCATGCGGAGGCGTCGCGTTGGCTGGAGGCGCAGATTGCGGCGATTCCCGGGGTGCGCGTGTGGACGCATGCCTTTCCGGTGACGATGCCGACGTCGACCTTCGCGGAGTTGCGGACGGACAGCGGGGAGCGTC
>CAZBDL010000330.1:0-4491 GCA_964490525.1 uncultured Victivallales bacterium
CCGGCGGCATCTCCTCGTACAGGCGCCGGGTGCCGCCGAAGTCCGGGCCGGCGACCACCTGGACGATGCTGATCTCGGCCGTGCCGTCCTCCTGCAAGGCAATCTCCCAGCGCCCGGAGGAGCGGGTGCGGTGCCGGATGTCGACCTTGATCGGGGCGATGGCCCCATCAACGAGGCGCAGAGCGAGCGAGCCCTCGCTGGACGTCGTCCCCAGTTCGGCATACTGGTCGGAGTCGTTCAGGTGCAGCGGGATGCCATCGGCTTCGACCCGCACCAGGACCTGGCCGAAGGCATGGCGCATGGGCAGGGCCCGGAGGGGATCTGCGACTTCCGGCAGGTCGGGATAGTTCCCGGTCAGGATGAACTCCGGCTGGAGGCCGACGGCGGTCAGCATCGTGGCCAGCAGCACCGCCCGGTCGGTGGTGTTGCCGTAGCCGTCCAGCAGCGTGCGGTCGGCGGGGCTGACCGCCTCCGGGGGCAGGTGGTCGAAGCCCGGGCCCGCATGGCGCACGGCGCGTGCGACATGGTCGCGGATCCGGCGGACCTTCTCCGTGGCCGTGTCCGCCCCCGCCACCAGATCCTTGGCCTTGGCGATCGCCGCCGGCTGTTTGTCCGCGGCCGCGGACAGCAGCCGTCGCGTGCCTTCCGCGTATCCCGGCCATTGGCCGATGGAGATGGCCACATGCGGAACGAAGGTCCAGAGCGGCGGGAGTCCCGGTTCGGTGCGTAGCGCGGGGACGGCCGTGGCCGACCAGGTCATCTCGGCATCGTCGCGGCGGCGGACCTCGGACGAACCAGGCTCGCGCACGGCCAGCGCGAGGCGGTGCGGATTGCGCACCGTCACCGTCTTCGCCTCGACCGGGTCGAAGCCCTGCAGGTATTCGGTCAGCGACAGGAATGGCTGGTTCCGGCGCACATGCTCGGTTTCGTACTCGACGACACTGCCGATCGCCACCCCGGGCAGGCTTGCCACCAGGATGCGCTCCGCCGGATAGCGCGGCGCCCCGCCCACCCAGCCGGCGTCCATCAGGTTGCGCTCCTCCTCGCGGATCGCCTGGACCGTTCCGTCCGGCGCCGTCACCGTCGCCGACCGCAGCGTGAACTCCTCCCAGGCGGGGTTGAAGTGGAACTTCATCTCGCCGTTGCCCTTGACCCCCGCATAGGTGAGGATGCGCTTGCGCACGCGGCGCGTCTCGCGCCAGGCGTCGGGAGCGTCGACGTCGATGACGACCTCCTCCGCCAGGATGGCCGTGTTGACGTCCGGGCCGTACTCCCCGGGGGCGGCCGCGTCGGCGGCCGCAAAGAGCGGACGCTTGCGGCGGTTGAACTCCATGTCGCGCAGGATCTGCTTCAGCTCAAGGTATTCCGCCGGGGTGAACTCGACCCCCTTGAGGAGGAAGCGGCCGTCTCCGACGAGCTGGCCGTCCGCCTGCACCAGGCGCTGCTCCCAGGCGATCTTCGGCAGGTCGACCGGCGGCGTCTCGGGCAGCGACAAGGCGGCCCCGACCGCACCCTCGGCCAGGCGGATGGCAAAATGCTCCTCCACCCCGCAGGCGATGTCCGTCTTCATCGGGAAGCGGCGCTTTTCCAGACCGGTGCGGCCGAGGATGAAGTTGACCATGCCGACGCTCGTGCCGATCCAGGGCAGGGGCATGAGGACCTCGCGGCCGCCGCGGACGAGGACGTCCGGGGCCAGGTAGCGCAGGCTGATGCGTAGCGGCGTGGTGGTGTCGGCCAGGTCCGGCGGCGCGACCTGGAAGCCGAGCAGTTCGGCGCCGGGAACCGCCCGCTTGATGATCTGCTCGAAGTTGCGCCGCCGCTCGTCGGGACGCTGGCGCGACAGCCAGCCGCGGTAGGCACCGTCGTTGATGCCCTCGAAGCGCAGCTCGCTCTCGGCCAGCAGGCTGCCGTTGTCGGCCAGGTCGCCGCGCGTCGCGATGCGCACCAGGTTCTCCTCGGCCGGGTCGATCGGCGAGACCTGCAGCGTCTCCCCCTCCGGATGCGCCACCAGGTAGCTGCAGTCGCTCAGATAGGCGGGCAGCAGGCTGCGCGTCTTCTCGTCCGTCGGATCCATCAGCAGGTAGCGCCCGTCCGCCTCGCGCACCGCCACGATCGCATGGTTGAAGTAGGGATTTGGAACCTCGGGATCCTTCTTCGGCCCGCTCATGATCAGCACCGGATACGCCTCGACTTCCGCCAGCCGGTACATCGCCACCAGCAGCGCCGCCTTGTCGCGGCAGACCCCGTAGCGGTGCTCGAAGGTGATGCCCGCATCGTGCGGTTCGTAGCCTGGTGCCTCTTCCTCGGTGGTGATGCCCATGTAGCGGATGTTCTGCGCCACCCAGTAGAAGATCTTCTCGATCCGGCCCTGGCGGTCCACCTCTCCGGCCACCAGGGAATCGACCATCTCCCGCATCGCTGGCGTCGTCGCCTCCAGGCGCGGACGGCACAGCTCCCAATACCAGCGCGAGACCGATTCCCAGTCCGCGATGGTGCTCACCAGGATGCGCTGGGCCACCGCATGCAGCGGCGGCATGTCCGGCTCCGGGAATGCCTGCGGGACGTTGCGGATCTCCCAGCGGTGCCGGACGCCGCCGTCCGCCCCCTTCTCCTCCGTGCAGGCGATGGTGCCGGCCATCTCGTCACGGATGACATGATGGCGCAACGGCAATTCCGCCGGCGCCTCGACCTCGATGACATAGCGCACGATCGGGCTGGTGTATTCCGCCACCGTGTAGTCGCTCCACGTCTCCGGCACCCGCACCTTCACCTCGTCGCGATGCACCAGGTAGCGCAGGACATCGCCGATCTCCAGCCCCGGCACGTTGACCTTCAGCACCTTGGCGTTCGGATTGTAGATGTTCGACCCCATCTGCCCCGGGTCCACCATCACCCGGCTCTGCGCCGCCACGTCCACCGCCGTCACCGTCCCGTCCGCGCGGATGATCTCCAGCCGCGGCACCGTCACCTCGCCATACGGCAGGGTGAACCCCAGGGAAAGCTCACGGTTGCAGCGCTTCCCCTTCTCCGTCAGGATCTTCACCGCCGCGTCGTCCCACGTCTCCGAGGTGCCGTCCGGACGGTAACGGGTCAACGCGCGGTTGTCCACCAGCACATCGTCCGCATCCGGGAATGCCTCGGCCGTGACGGTCGCCGCCAGCGCCATCGTCGCGTCGCGGTCGAGCAGTCCCTCGGGAAATTCCGCGCCCTGCAGGGCGTGGACGAACACTGCCGCAACCAGGGCGAGGACAGCCAGGGACGGGAGGCGGAGGAAGGTCTTCATGCGGGGACTCCATGCAGGGGGGGCTCGGTTCGCCGACCTCGGAACGTCATCATCGAAAACAATTAATATACCGCCGGAACCGGTGGAGGACGAGTGGCGTTCGCGCCGTCGGCGCATCGGCCGGTTGCCTGCAGCCCGAGGTGTGGCTTGTTCTTTGCCCGGCGGCGGCTATGTTGCCGTCTCCCGGCGACGTCTTGGCCGGGATCATTCGACCTTCAGCACAAGGAGATGTGGCGCATGTATGTCGGACGGATTGTGGCGATCGGCCTGACCCCGGCGGGCCAGGCGGCGGCGATGTACCGGGTCTCCTCGCGCTCCTTCCCGAACCGCGAGGCCCGCCTGGGCGAGAACCTGGTCGCGGTCATGCCGCGGCCCGGACACGAGGCCGACCTCCAAAAGAATCCCTACATCGCCTATCACTGCCTGCGCTTCGCCGGGACCTGCGCCGTGGCGACCAACGGCTCGCACACCGACCCGATCGCTGAGAAGCTGGCCGCCGGCATGTCCCCCCGCGATGCCCTCGCCCTCAGTCTGCTGGCCCTCGACTACGAGAAGGACCAGCTCGATACCCCGCGCATCGCCGGGATCGTCGACCGCGCCACGGGCAAGGGCTGGCTCGGCATCGTCCGCAAGGACGCCCTGCTGGTGCGCGAGATGCCCATGGCCCCGGGCACCGCCTTCTACGTTGCCACCTACGGGCACAACGCCCCCGACGAGGCCCTGCGCGATGCCGCCTTCGCTGCGGCGGATGCCGCGGCGGCCTGCGCCCATGTCCTGCGCGGCGGGGTCTTCGCCGACCTTGAGAAGCCCGTCACCGCCGCCGCCGCCGTCGCCCATGGCCAAGGCTTCGACACCGCCGTCGCCATGGCCTGAGGGCACCCTTGCCGCATTCGGGTGGCATGGAGCAAAAACGGACACAACGGACCAAGCGGACACAACGGACGAGATCTTCCTGCAACAAAGCTTGGTCGACGTGGACGGCAGCGCCCCGCTGCCGACTTGAACCGGGGAGAGATGCTCCCGGCCACGTGCCCCGGGAACGCCAATCTCCGGATTGGCGTATTGGTTCCCGGGGGCGGGACACCCCGGGACTCCGCCACGCGTTACGGGTTTCCTGCTTTGCCCACCAGGCGGAGGCTGCGCAAACCAAACGGGGGAATGGCCAGCCGCAGGGCGCCGCCGGGCATCGGCTCGGGGCGCCATGAGCC
>CAZBDL010000331.1:0-4463 GCA_964490525.1 uncultured Victivallales bacterium
GCCGCGGCGGCCATCGTCGCCGCCCTGCGTCCCGGCGGACGTTTCGTCACCTTCGCCTACCTCCAGGGGTTGCCGCTGCCGGCCGGACGCCGCTTCCGGCGCTGCCTCGAACAACATTTCCGCGAGGTCCGCACCTCCCCCGTGGTCTGGCGGAACGTCCCTCCCGCCCTCGTCTATCGCTGCCGCAAGGACGCCTGAGCCTGGCCCGGCACCCCACTTCCCCGCCCGTCGGTCAAGGCCCCGGATGCGTCCGCGCCGCCTCAGGCGAGGGCCACGACCACGGCGAGGGAGGCCGCGGAAAGCAGGGTGCTGAGGACGACGACGCTGCCGGCGAGGTCGCCGTCGCCGCCCAGTTCGCGGGCCATGACGTAGGAGGTGGCGGCGGCCGGGCAGGCCATCATGATCAGCGCGATGCGCATCTCGTCGCCGCCGATGCCCAGGGCGCGCCCGATGAGGAAGGCCAGCAGCGGCAGGAGCATGACGTTGATCAGGGAGGCCGCCAGCGAGAGGCGCCAGTTGCCGCGCAGTTGCACGGGATCGAGCGAGCCGCCGATGCTGAACAGGGCGAGCGGCAGCGAGAGCGAGCCGAGTGCCCCGCAAGTCCGCGCCACGCTGAGCGGCAGGCCCAGCCCGGTCAGCGACCAGAGAATGCCCGCCGCGCAGGCCAGCGTCAGCGGGTTGGTCAGGATGCGCACCAGCTGGGGCAGCACCTGCGCCCCTTCGCTGCCCGGAGCCTGCCGCTGACGGCTGTCGATCTGCAAGACCAGCACTGAAATCATGTTGACCAGCGGAATGGTCGGGGCGATGGCCAGCGTGGTCAGGGCCAAGGCCTGCTCCGCCCGCTCCCCGGCGAAGACATAGGCCACCACCGGCAATCCCACATATGCCACGTTGCAGCGGATCGCGCATTGCGCGAACGTTCCCACCGACCCCTTCTTCACGCCAACCAGAGCCGCCACCGGAAAGGCCAGCACCAGGCCCCCCAGGATCGCCAGGAAGGTCGTCGCGAAGATCCACACCGAGCCGCCCAGGGCGAAGGGCGAGCCCGCGATCTCCCCGAAGAGCAGCGCCGGCAGTCCCAGCCAGTAGACCAGCCGGCTCGCGCTCAGGAAGAAGCCTTCCGGCAGGAACCCGCGCCGCCGCATCGCCGCGCCGATCGCCACCAGCGCGAAGATCGGAAACAGGGAGTTGAACACATGCATCCGGACACGCCTTTGCACGAAGACCAGTGTCACGTGCCCGCCCGCCCCGCCACCGACTAGGCCCCCGGGCCGAACGCACACCCCGACGAGTAGCACTTATTTCTGGCAAATCCAGCCCCATGGCACTAAGATGAGCATGCGGAATGGTAGATTCGCCGTGAAGCCGAGCAGGAGCTCGGCGGTACCGCACTACGGCTCCGCCTCGATTTTGTGCTCATCTTTGTGCCATTGGCCACGATGGGGCTCTCGTCCACGAAGGGATTGCTCGTCGTACATCATACATTTGAGGAAATGAGCGCAATTCGGGTGAGGATTCGGATATTCTCAAGCCGAAGGGCCACCCGCAACGAAGCTGATCAATACGGAGAATGACGCCATGAAAAAGGAATATGACTTTTCCGCGGGAGAACGGGGGAAGTTCTTTCGCCCGGATGCCAAGCTGCATGTGCCGGTATACCTGGACAGCAAGGTCATGCAATTCGTCGAGCAAATTGCGGACAGGAAGCAGACCGATGCTTCTGCCGTGGTCAACCGCCTCCTGCGGTCCGGCATGGAGCTGGTTGAGACGGCACGCTAAGACGGGATGAATTGAACGTCCTCCCCTTCGCGCGCTCCCGCTCGCCCGCGCCCGTGAGCAGGCGCGACCTCGCATTTTGCCGCAGGCGGGCTATATTCCCCGACCTTGCCCCTCGCAAGGACAGGGGGAGCGGGAAGCGACAGCAGCGACATCCCATGCGGCCAGCCCAAGGAGCACGGTTATTGCCATGAGCACGACGACGGAACGCACGGACATCCCGGTCAACATCGAAGACATCATGCATACTGCCTACCTGCAGTATTCGCTGAGCGTGAACGTGGGCCGGGCCATTCCCGACGTGCGTGACGGCCTCAAGCCGGGCAACCGGCGCATCCTCTACGCCATGCACAAGCTCGGCCTCACCAAGGGCCATGCCTACACCAAGAGCGCCAAGGTCGTCGGCGAGGTCATCGGCAACTACCATCCCCACGGCGACGCCTCCGTCTACGACACCATGGTACGCATGGCCCAGGACTTCGCCATGCGGGCCACGTTGGTTGATGGCCAGGGCAACTTCGGCAGCATCGACGGCGACCCGGCGGCGGCCTACCGCTACACGGAATGCCGCATGGAGCGCCTGGCCGAGGAGCTGCTGGCGGACATCGAGAAGGACACGGTGACGATGGCCCCGACCTTCGACGAGGTCAACAGCGAGCCGACCGTCCTGCCCGCCCGCTTCCCCAACCTGCTGGTCAACGGCACCACCGGCATCGGCGTCGGCATGGCCACCAACATTCCCCCGCACAACCTCGGCGAGGTGATCGACGCCACCATTTGCCTGCTGGAGAATCCCCAGGCCACCACCGCCGAGCTCATGCGGCACCTGCCGGGGCCCGACTTCCCGACCGGCGGCATGATCTGCGGCCTCAGCGAGATCCGCAGCCTCTACGAGACCGGGCGTGGCGTCCTCAAGATCCGCGCCAAGGCCGAGATCGTTGAGAAGGACGGCCGCGAGCAGATCATCGTCACCGAGATCCCCTACGCCGTGAACAAGGAGCAGCTGGTCCGCAAGATCGCCGACCTGGTCAACGAGAAGAAGATCGTCGGCATCTCCGGGCTGCGCGACGAGACCAGCCGCCGCGTCGGCATCCGCATTGTCGTTGACATCAAGAAGAACGCCATGGCGTCGGTCGTCCTCAACCAGCTCTTCGCGCACACCTCGCTGGAGAACAGCTTCGGCTGCATCATGCTGGTCGTCGACCACAACCGGCCGCGGGTGATGAACCTGCGCCAGCTCATCCAGGCGTACCTCGACCACCGCCTCGAGGTGGTCACCCGGCGCCTGCGCTTCGAGCTGGGCAAGGCCGAGGACCGCGCCCACATCCTCGAGGGCCTGCTGATTGCGGTGCGCAACATCGACGAGGTGGTGCGCATCATCCGCGCCTCGCGCACCCGCGAGCTGGCGGCGGCCGAGCTGATCGCCCGCTTCGGCCTGAGCGACCGCCAGGCGGCGGCGATCCTCGAGATGCGCCTCCACCAGCTCACCGGCCTGGCCATCGAGGTCCTCGAGAAGGAATACAACGAGCTGCTCGCCCGCATCGCCGAAATCAAGGACCTGCTCGCCCATCGCGAGAAGCGCCTGGGGCTCATCCGCGACGAGCTCGCCGAGGTCAAGGAGAAGTATGCCGATCCCCGCCGCACCGAGCTGACCGTCGACGAGGGCGACTTGAACATCGCCGACCTCATCGCCCGCCACTCCTGCGTCATCACCGTCTCCAACACCGGCTACATCAAGCGCGTCCCCGTCGACACCTACCGCACCCAGGGACGCGGCGGCAAGGGCATCATGGGCATGGAGACCAAGGACGAGGACCACGTCGAGCACCTGTTCAACGCGGACAGCCACGACCTGATCTTCTTCTTCACCGACCGCGGCCTGATGCACTGGCTCAACGTCTACGAAATCCCCGAGGGCACCCGCATCGGACGCGGCAAGGCGATCGTCAACCTCGTCAAGACCGAGCCCGGCGAACTGGTCCGCGCCATGCTCACCCTTCCCCGGGAGGACATCGAGGCCGATGCCGCCGCCAGCGCCGCCGACCCCGAGGCCCCCGGCCGCTACATCGTCATGGCCACCCGCCGCGGCATCGTCAAGAAGACCCGCCTCGCCGAGTTCCAGCACCTGCGCCGCAAGGGCATTAAGGCCCTCAACATCGACGAGGGCGACGATCTCATCGGGGCCGACCTGACCGACGGCACCTGCGAGATCCTCCTCTCCAGCGAGAAGGGCATGGCCTGCTGCTTCGACGAGTCCGAGCTGCGCCCCCTCGGGCGCGCCGCCCGCGGCGTCACCGGCATCCGCTTCAAGCTCGCCGACGACCGTGTCGTCAGCCTCGAGGTCTTCCCCAAGGAGCCCGAGACCGCCAGCGACGAGGAGGCCGAGGCCAAGGGCGGCGCCCAGCTCCTCGTCGTCACCAGCGGCGGCATGGGCAAGCGCAGCTTCCTCAGCGGCTACCGCCGCACCCACCGCGGCGCCCGCGGCGTCAAGAACATCAAGCTCAAGGACGCCGAGGCCGTGGTCGGCACCATCCAGGTGCATCCGGGCGACGACCTGCTCATCACCACCGTCAAGGGCCAGATGGTGCGCACCCGCGCCGACGAGGTCCGCACCGTCGGCCGCGCCTCCCAGGGCGTGCGCATCATCCGCCTCGGCGACAAGGACCGCGTCACCGGCATCAGCCGTG
>CAZBDL010000332.1:0-4452 GCA_964490525.1 uncultured Victivallales bacterium
GACATATTTCCAAAAATCGCGCATAGAAACAATCGCATACCGCAATCAATTCATGACCATCTGGAAAAATATTTCCGATATAAAGTATCTGTGTGAACACTTCTTATATCTTCTGAAAAACCTCATCATATATCCTCTCAAAGGACACTACTCATTCGTCAAAGGGTTTTGGATGGCCCTAGGACCCTGCGCAAGGCGATGAACGGCGTCCCCGCCGTCGAGGCCATGGAGCTGCTCCTCGGGAAGCTGAAAAAAATCGAAACCAACATTGAATTTCTCATGACCCTTCAAGTATAATAGCGGCGGAAGCGAAACCGCAGCCCGCCCACGATGGAAAGGACGCCGCCATGGCTATGATCCTCTGCCCCTATTGCGACATCGAGGTGAGCATGAGCTCGGTCGAAGCCGAGGATGGCTGCTGCCCGGAGTGCGGCGCCATCATCACCGCCACCGCCATGATGATCGAGCGCGACGAGGACGAGACCGAGGATGTCGTCGACGAGCATGCCGCGGATCTCGACGAGGACGACGACGACCTCTGACCCGATCACCCCGGAGACAGGAGGCAGGGAACCGCCATGCCCCGTGCGCTGATCATCCTCTTCTATGTCGTCACGCTCGCCGTGGCGATCGTCTCCCTGGTCTTCCTCCTGCCGGCCTACCACCAGCGCAACGAGATGAAGGCCCGGGTGACGGAGCTGGAGCTGGAACTGGCGGAACGCGACCGCGAGGCCGCCGAGATGCGCCAGTTCCTCCACGACCTGCAGCAGAACCCCCGCGCGGTCGAGAAGGTCGCCCGCGAGAAATTCGGCCTTTGCCGCGAGGGCGAGGTCATCTTCCAGTTCCAGGATGACGACCTTCCCCCGTCCGTCCCCGCCCGCGACTGAGGCCCGCGCACGGCGCGCAGGCCGGCCCGCAGATTTCCCCTGCAATAGCCTGGCGCAAGGGATATTGGCCTTGGGACCTGCGATTTTAGCGCCCGTCGCCACCGCCATCGGGACAATGGCCCTCCCTATCCGCCCGCATGGCGCTGCCGAGAATGCCGATGCCGAGCATCAGGGAGATCAGGGAACTGCCGCCGTAGCTGAGGAAGGGTAGGGTCACGCCGGTGATCGGCAACAGGCCAACGTTGACGCCGAGGTGGACCAGTCCCTGCACGGCCACCGTGAAGGCGAAAGTGCGCATGTACAGGCGGGCCAGCGGATCGCCGGCGCCAACGGACAGGCGGCACCCCAGCCAGGCCAGCAGGGGAAAAAGCAGCAGTGCCGGCAGACACCCGGCCAGGCCCAGCGCCTCGCCCATCGCCGCATAGGCCGAGTCGCTGTGCGCCAGCGGCAGGAAGGCGTGGGACCATAGGGCATGGCCCCAGCCGACGCCGCCGAGGCCACCACGCGCCAGGGCGAGACGGAACTGCATCCCGTGCCAGCCATGCCCCAGGGGGCTGGCCGCCGGATCCAGGAAGCCAGTCAGCCGGGCCATGACATAGTCGTGCCGGAGCGCCGCCAGGGCGACCCCCAGGACCAGCACCCCCAGAACCAGTCCGACCTGGCGCAAGGGCATTTCCCCCAGGATCATGCACAAGAAGAGAACCGCCACGAAGACGGCGGCGGTGCCGAAGTCGGGCTGAAGCAGGACGGGCAGGATCCACAGGGCGGCGACGCCAGCCAACTGCCAGGCCGTGGCCCGCCGCAACGCCAGATGGCAAAGCAGCAGCACCAGCACCGGCTTGGCGAACTCGGACGGCTGCACCAGGCACGGGCCGACCTCGAACCAGCCGCGCATCCCCTGACGGCGCACCCCCAGCACCAGCACCAGCCAGAGTGTTAGATAGACGACGACGGCCAGGCCCGGCAGCCAGCGCCGCCAGTACGCGAAAGGCACGCTGGACGCCCCCGCCAGCACCAGCATGCCCAAGACCAGCCAAGCCAGTTGCCGTCCGGCAAAATGGCCCGGAGTGGCGCTGTGCATCTGTGCCTGGTAGACGTTCAGGCAGCCCCAGACCGAGGCCAGAAAGACCAGCGCCACCAGGCCCGTCCAGGACCACGGCGCACGCGCCTCGCCAGGCGGCGAGACAACGGCATCTACCTCGGGAACCGTCTCGGCACCAAGGGAGCTCATGGCGTCCTCTCCGCCGTATCTGCCGGGGCAACCATCTCGGCCAGAAGAACGTCCACCTGCACATCCTCCCCGGCCACCATCGGCGCGATCTCCCGCCAGGTTCCAGGTAGCCAGTTGCCCAGACGGTCGCACATCACCAGGAAAGCGCCGTCATGGCCGCGCAGCACCCCGTCATGTTCCTGCTCCCAGCCAGACGTCCCGACGGCCTGTCCGCTCTCGCTCGCGGCAACCTCCCCGATCCGCCGCCGTACCGCCGCATAGTCCACCGTCACGCGCGAAAAGCGCGGCACAACCCGCAGCTCCGGCCAGGCGGACAGCACCGCCTCCAGGCCGACAATCTCTTCCGGCGACAGGTTGCGCCGCAGACAGCCTGTCGAAGACACCTCGCCAAGCCCCCAGGGAAGACCGCCAAGCACCGTCGCCAGATGCCGTTGCCGCGCCTCTCCCAAGGGCCTCTCGACCAGCTCCAGATCGAACCGGCGCTCTGTCCAGGCCAGCGGCTGGCCCGCGCGGTCGAGAAGGCGCCCGCGGGGCGCGGGAATCGTCCCCCGGCGCCACGCCAGCACCGCCCCCGCAGCCACCAACCGCTCGCGGGCGACCAGGGCGTCATGGACATGGCGCGCCAGCACCGCCGACGCCCAGAGGCAAAGGCCCAGCAGCAGCAGCCGCGACCGCGCGCCCACTATGGACGAACGACCTCGGCCCCGGGCATGGGCGTCACCACGTTGCCCGGCTGGCCCATGGCGGTGGCATTAACCGACAGCAGCAACCGGGCATGCTCCGGCGCCAGCCGCCGCCAGGCGTCGCGATGCTCCAGCGACAGCTCGTCGGACACCGCCAGCGCCAGCTCCAGCCAGTGGCCATGCGCCACCAGGGCCGGATCCGGACGGCCCCCGTTCTCATGCCGCGGCTCACCGCCCGCGCTAACCAGCAGCAAGGCCAGCAGCACCAGGCACAGGCCCAGCACGAAGGCGACCCGCGAACGCTGCGGATGATCCCCGACATTGACCGTGGTCTGCATCATGGCTCCCGCTCCTTATGGCTTGCCCATGGCAATTGACGACTCGTCCCCGGCCAGATCTGCGGCCATCTCCCGATCCCCCTTCTCCGTCATGTGCTCCTGGATCCTCGCCTGTTCGCGCTCCCAGCGCTCCCGGGCCCACAGCTCCACCCCGATCTCCACCCCCACCACCACCATCTCGCCCCCAGCCGGCAGCCCCGCATGCTCGCGGAACGACGGCGGCAAGGTGATCCGCCCCTGCGGCGAAATCCGCTCCGACTGGCTCAGCGCCCCGAAGCGCCGCAGCTCCCGCCGATACACCAGGCTCCCCCCCGCGCGCTCCGCCGGACGCGCCTCACCCTGGCGCATCGCCATGTAGATCTCCTCCGGATACACCGCCAATGCGCCCTCAGGCAGACAATGCAACACCACCTCGTCGCCCCCGCGCGACCGGAAATCACCCTGCGTGCGCGGACTGAACTTCACCCGCCCGTTGGCGTCCACCAGCCCGCGTTCCTGTCCGCAAAATGCCAGCATCGCGCCCTCATTATTAAATCCATTCTAGTCCATTATAATCCATTCCATTCCAAATGCAAGCCGTTTTGGCAAAAATATTCGCCTGACATTGCCCGACGCCCGCCCGCATTGACAAGCGCCCCGCGAGGCGCTACTCCTCAGCCATGCCTCCGTTCGGCCCGACAAGCAGGGGCAGAGGACATCAGCCAGGACGCCATGGACATCCACTTCGACCCTCACCGCCAACGGGTTCCGGTCTGGTCATGGTGCCGGGACACCGAGCCCGGGGCCCGCCAGCAGGCCCTCGACGTCGCTGCCCACCCGGCGGCCTTCCACCATGTGGCGCTGATGCCCGACGCCCACCAAGGCTTCGGCATGCCGATCGGCGGCGTCGCCGCCCTCCGCGGCATGGTCTCCCCCAACATGGTCGGCGTCGACATCGCCTGCGGCATGCTCGCGGCCCGTCTCGACCTGGACGCCGAACGCCTCTCCCCGAAGGCCCTGGCCGCGATCATGGCCGCCGCCCGGGCGGACATCCCGATGGGCTTCGCGCACCGCCGCGACGCCGTCTGCCGCGCCGACGCCGAAGCCTTGCGAAATACGCATCGCGAAGCCCTCGCCGAGGTCGTCGCCGGACGCGACATCGTCAATGCGGAGGCCGTCTCCGGCCAGCTCGGTACCCTCGGCGGCGGCAACCATTTCCTGGAGATCCAGGCCGACGAACGCGGCCGCCCCTGGCTGATGCTCCACAGCGGCAGCCGCAACCTCGGCAAACGGGTCTGCGAGACCTTCCACCGCCTCGCCATCGACCATTGCCG
>CAZBDL010000333.1:0-4445 GCA_964490525.1 uncultured Victivallales bacterium
GGCTGTGACAATGCGGCATCCGGCGCTATAGTGGCGCAAGGCGTCCCCACCCGGAAAGAAAGACCCCATGACCATGCCACGGCGCGATCGCTTCATCGACGGCAACCTGGTGCAGATCCGCGGACGCCTGAACCCGGCGCCGGGGGAGTCCCCGGCGGCTTCGGCCGAGGCTCCGGGCAGTGTGCCGGAAGGGGCCCCAGCAGCAGTGGAATCGCGCCCGGCCGTCGACCCCGCCTGGGAGCGCGAGCGGCGGCAGGCGCTGCTTAAACGGGCCGACGAGTTCCGGGCCCTGCGCCGGGACGTCGCGGCCCGGCTGACCGAGAAGCTGGCGGCGATTCCCGAGGAGATCCGCATCGAGGAGGAGCGGATGGCCGAACTGCGCGACGCCATGGGGAAGTTCGCCGGCCTGCTCGACCGGCTCGAGGCGATCGACGACACCGGCTGGACGCGCGAGGCGGACTTCGGCCCCGTCCTCGGCGGCGCCATGCGCCAGGCGGAGGGGGCCCGCCTCGAATTCCTGCGCATCAATGCGAAGCTCGCCGCCCTGCAACGGGAGAGCGCCGCCGCCGAGAACGTGCCCCGCGGCGGCGGATCGTCACTCATCCCCGAGCTCAATTCCCTGTCCTGGCCGCAGGGCTTCCGCCTTGGCCTGATCCTCGGGTTGCCGGTCATCCTCGGCGCCATCCTCGCCGCCCTGATCGTCGCCCTCACCTTCCTCGTCCTCTGGCGATAGCCGGGATTCCCCCCGGTGGAGACAGCCATGAAGCGCCCCCATGAACGGGTCGACTACCTGCGCCAGGCCGGGAAGCGCCAGAAGGTGGCGCACTACCTGAAGGCGACCAACTTCCGCAAGCTGGCCGGTGGCCAGATGCATGGCCCGCGCATCGCGCGCCGCCGCCTGGCGCTCGGCATCGCCGCCCTGGCCGTCATCGCCATCGGCCTGTGGTTCGCCTTCGGGCCCTAGCGGTCCAGGACATAAGTTCGGTGACATATGTGCTTATCGTACTCGTGCTCGTCCTCGTCGTCCTCGATTATTCTTCAGAGTTTTCGAGGACGAGGACCGTCCCGAGGCGTCGTCGTGCACGGGACTGAGGACGAGGACGAGGACGAGCATCGCCCATAAACTTGTGCCAAACCCCAGGGGGGTGCCAGAGCCCCCCGTCACCGCTTCCCGGCGATGGCGTCGCGCACGGCCGCGACGGTGGGGGGAATCTGGCGCGGGGCATTGGCGTAGGTGCCGACGATGCCGCGGTCACGCAGGGTGTCCTGGTGGTAGCCGACGACGGCATCGGGATCCTTCAGGACATTGCCGGTGAGGATGCCGACGACCTTGGCGTCGGGCGCGATGACGCCCTTGGCGACCAGCTTCCTGGCACCGGCGACCGAACAGCAGGAGGCGGGCTCGGCGCCGATGCCGGCGGCATCGACCATCGCCTTGGCGTCCATGATCTCCTGCTCGCTGACGTCCTCGACGACGCCGTCGCACCAGGCCAGGCCGCGCATGCTCTTCTCCCAGGAGACGGGGTTGCCGATCTTGATGGCGGTGGCGATGGTCTCGGGTTCGACGACGGGGGCGAAGGGGGTGCCGTCGCGCCACATGCGGAAGAGGGGGTTGGCGCCGGCGGCCTGGATGACGGCGAGGCGCGGCACCTTGCGGATGATGCCGAGGGCATGCAGCTCGGCCAGCCCCTTGCTCAAGGCGCTGTTGTTGCCGAGGTTGCCGCCGGGGATGACGAACCAGTCCGGCACTTCCCAGTCGAGCTGCTGGAGGATCTCGAAGCCGATCGCCTTCTGGCCCTCGATGCGGAAGGGGTTGACCGAGTTGAGCAGGTAGATGTTCAGCTCGCGGCAGACGTCCTGGACGAGGGCCATGGCGTCGTCGAAGTTGCCCTCGATCTGCAGGGTCAGGCCGCCATAGGCGAGGGCCTGGGCGAGCTTGCCGTAGGCGATCTTGCCGGCCGGGATAAAGATGACGGCGCGCATGCCGCACTGGGCGGCGTAGGCGGCCATGCTGGCGCTGGTGTTGCCGGTGCTCGCGCAGGCCACCGAGGCGGCGCCGTAGCGCCGGGCGGCGGTGATCCCACAGGTCATGCCGCGGTCTTTGAAGCTACCGGTCGGGTTCTCGCCCTCGTGCTTGAGCCAGAAGTCGCGCAGGCCCGCATACTCGCCGGCCCGGCCGGCGGGATAAAGGCGGGTATTGCCTTCCTGCTTGGTGACGACCTGCTCGTCGGGTGCGTCCAGGATCAGCTCGCGGTAGCGCCAGACGCCAGAGGCCTCGACGCCGCGCTTGCGGCCCCAGCGGCCGTCCCAGGCGCGCCGCAGCCCCATGCCGTCGAGCCGCGCCAGGTCGCGGCGGAGGTCGAGGACGCCGCCGCAGGCGGCACAGAGGTAGCGCACCTCGCCGAGGTCGTAGGTCGCGGCGCAATGGACGCATTCGAGCCAGGTTTCGATGGCGGCGGGCATGACGGAGATCCGGGGTTCAGGGTTCGGGGTTCGGGATGGCCAAGGACTCAGGGCTGGGCGGACGGGGTTGCACGCTCCGGCGCTTGCGGTTCAGGACCGGCGGGACGCACCCCTACTTTCGGCTGATGCGCCAGATGAAGTAGCAGCCGCCGAGCTGATAGCCGACGTTGGGGATCCACAGCAGCACCTGGGGATAGAGGGCGGGGCGGTCGCCGAGGACCTCGAAGAAGATGATCGAGAAGTAGTAGGCGCCGCCGAGGATGACGCTCAGGAAGAGGCCGACGGAGGTTTCGCGGCGGGAGGTGCGGATGGCCATGGGAATGCCCAGGAGCAGGAAGGAGAGAGGGGAGAGGCCGAGGGCGATGCGCTTGTTCAGCTCGACCAACAGGTAGGTGATGTCGTTGCCCCGGCGCGCCTCCAGCATGATCCGTCCGAAGAGATGCGGCAGCTGCATGTAGCGGGGCCGCTGGGTCAGGCGCCGCTGGTTGAAGGCCTCGTCGTACCGGAAGGGGATCTGGATGCGCTCGGAGATGCCCCGCTTGGGCATCGCGTCGGGCGCGTCGTAGTCCTGGTAGTTCGCCTTGAACAGGACGACGGTCATGACCCGGGCCTCGCGGTCCAGCTCGATCAGGCCGGTCTGGGCGGTGATGTCCTTGCGGATCCAGCTCTTGTCCGCGTTGAACTCGAAGATCTGGATGCCGCGCATGCGCCCGTCGGGGGTGATCTCGGAGACGTTGATGATGTAGTCACCGAGCTCATTGTCCTCGCTGCTCTTGAGCAGGGCGATGGGGTGCTCGACGGCGACCTCGCGCATCAGGTCCTTGGCCGCATCGGCGAACTTCGGGCCGATGACGATCTGCAGCCAGAGGCTCAGGCAGGTGAAGGCGAAGGTCAGCACGATCAGCGGCGCGATGATCTGCAGCACCGACACCCCACAGGCCCGCA
The DNA here is from genome assembly GCA_964490525.1 of uncultured Victivallales bacterium. Lineage (GTDB taxonomy): Bacteria > Verrucomicrobiota > Lentisphaeria > Victivallales > CAZBDL01 > CAZBDL01. The sequence goes on from CAZBDL010000333.1 coordinate 3,409, forward strand.
TCGCCGTGATCTCGTTGTCGGCGCTCATCCGCCCGAAGACCAGCATGGTCGCGACCAGGATGCCGAAGGGCAGGGTCAGGGAAAGGAGCATGGGCAGCGAGTAGAGCATGAACCAGAAGACGAAGATCAGCGGCACGCCCTGGGTGAGCAGGTCGAAGACCTCCTTGATCACCCGAGCCCCGACCATGGCGAAGGTGAGCACACCGACGGCCACCCCCATGGTCATGAGGAACTCGCGCGTGACATGGCGGTGGATGGTGTTCATGCCGTCTCTTTCGGTGAGCCGTACCATACCCCAAAAGGCGTCCGAGACAAGCGCCAGAGCGCCCCGTTGAAATCCACCCCGGCAAAGGCTACGGTGGACGGCGGCGAGCGAAAGGGACACGGCCATGGGCACGGCGGAGCAGGAACGGCTTGACGAGGCGGCGGAGCTGGTCGGCGACCTGATCGCGATTCCGAGCGTGAATCCGGCGGTCGGCGCGCCATCGGAGGTGTCCGGGGAAGAGGCCCTGGCCGTCTTTGTCGCCAATTGGGCGACCCGCCGGGGGCTGGCGGCGGAGCTGTTCCCGGCGCTTCCTGGTCGGCCGTGCGTGCTGGTGACGGTGCCGGCCGTCGCGGCCGATGCCCCGACGATGGGATACTTCGCGCACCTCGACACCGTGTGGACCCCGGCGATTCCGGACCCGTTCAACCCACGGCGTGAGGGGGGGCGCATCCTCGGCCTAGGCGCCTGCGACGACAAGGGCAGCCTGGCGGCCGGGCTGCTCGCCGCCGCCGCCCTGGCCCAGGGGCCGCCGCCACCGGTGAACCTGGTCGTCGGCGGCACGGTCGACGAGGAGTTCGGCTTCGCGGGGATCCGGGCCCTGGTTCCCGGGAAGCTCCGTCCGGACATCGCCATCGTCGCCGAGGCGACAGGCCTGCGCCCGGTCGTCGCCCACAAGGGGATTGTCCGCTGGCGGGTGGCGACGCGGGGCGAATCGGTGCATGCCAGCCTGGTGCCGCGCGGGCGCAGCGCGATCTTCCCGGCGGCCCGCCTG
>CAZBDL010000334.1:0-4444 GCA_964490525.1 uncultured Victivallales bacterium
GCGTTGATGACCAGGTTCATGACGATCTGCTGGAGCTGGCCGCCATCGGCCATGACGGCGGGGGTCTGCTCGTCGAGCTGGAGCTGGAGGGAGACGTTGCGGCCGATGGCCGACTTGAGGATCTCGGCATTGTCGCGGACGAGGTCGTTGAGGTCGATCCGGCGCATCTCGTTGAGGCCGCGCCCGGAATAGTCGAGCATGTGGCGGGTGAGTTCGGCGGCGCGCCGGGCGCCGAGGATGGCGTCGTCGAGGTGTTCGCGGACGGGGGAGCTGGCGGCGAGCTGCATCATGGCCAGCTCCATGTTGCCGAGGATGACCATCAGCAGGTTGTTGAAGTCGTGGGCGATGCCGCCGGCCATGACGCCGAGGCTCTCGAGCTTCTGGGCATGGAGGAGCTTGCGTTCCATCTCGAGGCGCTCGCGCTCGGCGCGCTTGAGGTCGGTGATGTCCATGGCCATCTCGAAGCGCACGTCGCGTCCGTCGGGCCAGCGGATGACCCGGTCGATCAGCCGATAGGTGCGGTTGACCTTGGAGTTGTGGAACTCCCAAAAGTAGGGTTGCGGGGCAAGGGCGCGGATGCGGTCGTTGGTGCAGAAGCTGCATGGGGCCTCGAGCCCTTGGAGGGCCTCGTGGCAGAGGTGGCCGACGAGTTCGCCGCCAAAGGCCTCGCGCGCCGCCTGATTGGCGTAGACGATGCGGTGGGTGTCCATGTCCGCCACATAGATGATGCTGTTGATGGCCTCGAAGATGGAGAGCATCTGGGCATGCTCGACCTCGAGCTTCTCCTCGGCCTGGCGTCGGGCGGTGATGTCGGCGACGAAGCCCTCGAGGGCGATGGCCTGGCCATTCTCGAAGATGCCGACGCCCTGTTCCCAGACGAACTTCTCGGTGCCGTCGCGGGCGAGGATGCGGTAGACGAGGTGGAAGGGCTGTCGGCGTCCGACTTGGCGCTGGACGGTTTCCCGGACATAGTCGCGGTCATGGGGGTGGATGAGGTCGGCATAGGCGAGGGCATGGTTGCCGACGAGTTCGTCGTAGGCATAGCCGGTGAGGGCCAGGCATCCCTTGCTGACGAACTGCATCGTCCAGTTCGCGTCGGGTAGGCAGCGGTAGGCCATGCCGGGGAGGTTGGCCATCAGGGCGGCGAGGCGGCGCTCGCTTTCGCGGAGGGCGGCCTCGGCCTGCTTGCGCTCGGTGATGTCGAACTCGATGCCGTCCCAGAGGGTCGAGCCGTCCGCGAGCCGGGTCGGGGAGGAGATGAAATAGGACCAGCGGATGCCGCCGTCCGGGGTCAACATGCGGGTCTCGATCCGGAAGGGGGACAGGGCGCGGTTGGCCTCCTCCTCGGCTGCCCGGAGCGGTCCGGCCTCGTCGGGATGGACCTGCCGGTAGACCAGGCTGGCGTCGGCCATGCCCTCTTCGGGGGAGATGCCGTAGAAGTGGCGCACGGCGTCGCTCAGGTAGGTGAAGCGGCGGGTGCCATCGGGCTGGCGGATGATCTGGTAGACCATGCCCTGGTGGAGGTTGTCGTTGAGCTTGCGGATGCGGGTTTCCTTTTCGCGCAGCATCTGGTTGGCGGAGACCAGTTGGAGATGCTCGGCGGCGAGGTCGGCGGTGCGTTCGTCGACGAGGGCGGCGAGGGCTTCCTGGCGCTGGCGGAGGAAGGCGACGAAGGCGGTGAGGACGATGGTGACGAGCAGGCCGCAGGTTCCCGGCAGCCATCCCGCGCGCAGGGGGGCGAGGATGCCGTCGGCGTTCGCGGAATGGGCGGAGATGGCGTAGGTCCTGCCGAAGAGGAAGAGGGGGTGGACGAAGGGGAACGTCAGGCACGGGCATCCGGCCTCCTTGATCCAGGGGTGTCGATGACTGCCTGTCTCGGGGGCGGGATGTTCGGCGAGGACGGGGGTATCCGGCGAGGACAGGTCAAGAACCCTGACCGTCATGTCGGCGGCGAGCTGCTCGTGATGGCCCAGCACCGAGGCGAGCAGCACGGGCAGATGGATCATGCCGATGACAAAGCCGTCGGCGGTCTTGGCCATGGCCTCGGTGTGGGACGGCGAGGGCGGCATGGCGATGCGCAGGGGCTGGAGGATGCGAAGGCCATCGTCGTCGATGGTATTTCCGCCGGGATTGAGCATCGTGGTGGCGGCATGGCCCAGGATGGCTTGGCATTCCAGGTCGGCCGCAATGTCGAGGCCGACCAGGTTTGCCGTGCCTGGGGAGGTCGGGGCGATGTACAGGAGGGGATGGGTGTCGACGCTGGGTGCGACGGGGATGGCCTTTCCGTGCCCGTCGTATGCCCAAGGGGCAAAATCGGGGATGCCCTCGGCGGCGGCAATGGCCGCCCAAAGCTCGCGATCCGGGCCGGGGACGTGCGGCGCCCAGGCGAACCAGTTAATGTGATTGGGCAGGCACAGGGGGGTGGCGAAATGCTCGAACTCGGCCCGGTCGACATGGGTGCTGGATTCGAAGAATCGGCTGAGCGCGCCGAGATGGGTCTGGACGATGCGCAGTTCGTCGCGGAGCATCTCCGCCTTCAGGCCGATGCGGCGCTGGGTCAGCATGCGGCTGTGGCGGGCCTCGATCTCGTGCGTCAGCAGGATCATGGCGGCGGTCATGATCAGGCCGAGGATAGCGGTCATGGCGGTTTCCACGTGGCCAAGCCAGGGCCGGGCGACCGGGCGATTCCGCCGATGGCGGATCAAGGCGGTTCCGCTGGCCAGCACCGCGATCATGGCCAGGACCCACCAGGCCGGGGTCATGGCGGTGGCGAGAAGCTGTTCGCGCCAATCCTCGACCAGCAGGTCGATGGCGAGGAGCATGAGGATCTTGCCCGAGGTTGGATCGGTCACGGGAGCGAGGGCGGTGACGAAGGTGCCGTATTCGTCGGTCACGGGGCCGATGACCCGGGAGATGCCGTCGCGCATGGCGGCATGGACGGCAGGATCCGGCTGCTGGAAGACGGTGCCCGGGGGCGAGGCCAGCGGATCGTCGGGAGACAGGTTTTCCGGTCCGAAGAGGATTTCGCCGTTCCGCAGGGTCATGGTGTAGATGCTGCGCTGGGGAATGCATCGACCATACCGGGCGAGCTGGTCGCCGAGGATCGCGAAGGCGTGGTTTTCGCGGTCTGCCGGGGTGAAGGAGAGCTGGCGCACCAGGTCGGCATCGAGGGTGCCGGCGATTTCCGTGGCCTGGAGGAGGAGCTGTTGGCGAAGTTCGTCGTCGAGGCTGTGCATGCGCCAGGCGGCGGTCAGTCCGCCGAGGGCGAGCAGGGCGAGGGCCACCAGGAAGGCGAACCGCCAGCGTCCGACACTCATCTGATGCTGGGCCATGTGCATCCTCCCCTGACGGCCTCCGGCGTGGAGGCGTGCCGCCCGCTGACATTCCCCGGGGGAAACGAATACTCCCGGTAACTATAGCCTGCCATCACGCTTTTCCAAGCCAAGGTGAGGCATGGGGCAGGAAGGCGAGGGTGGGGGCGTATGGCCAACCCGGGGGGCGGTCACATCAGGTTGATGGCGTCGACATCGATGTAGGCTTCGACGTCCTTGGCCCTGGGCCCGTGGAGGACGAGGTCGCGGAGGTGGCGACGGAGGGCCTGGAAGGGGCCGCCGCGGAGGAGGATTTGGTGACGGAACTTGCCCTTGATCTTGGCGACCGGGGAGGGCACGGGGCCGGCGAGGGTGACGCCGGGGGGGAGGCGGGGCTCAATGCGGGCGCGGAAGTCGTCGGCGGCGGCGGCGACGGCCGTCTCGTCGGGGCCACGGAAGTGGATGGCGACGAGGTGGCCGCACGGTGGATAGGCGAGGGCCTCGCGCTGCTCCAGCTCGAGCCTGCAGAAGCCGTCGAAGTCGTGTTCGAGGGCATGGCGGATGGCGGGATTGCCGGGGGAGTAGGTCTGGACGATGACCTCGCCGGGGATCTCGCCGCGGCCGGCGCGGCCGGCGACCTGGACAAGGAGCTGGAAGGTGCGTTCGGCGGCGCGGAAGTCGGGGAGGTGGAGGCCGAGGTCGGCGTAGACGATGCCGACGAGGGTGACGTTGGGGAAGTGGAGCCCTTTGGCGATCATCTGGGTGCCGATGAGGATGTCGATGCGGCCGGTGCGGAATTCGCGCAGGACCTCGTCGTAGCAGTGGCGGGCGGTCATGGTGTCGGAGTCCATGCGGCGGATGGCGGCGCCGGGGAAGAGCTTGCGGGCGATGGTCTCGACCTTCTCGGTGCCGAGGCCGCTGTAGCGGATGTCGGTGGCGCCGCAGTCGGGGCAGGCGGCGGGGGCCGGCAGGAGGGCGCCGCAAAGATGGCAGGAGAGGGCGGCGCGCTGGCGGTGGAAGGTGTAGCTGACGGCGCAGTCGGGGCAGCGGGCGACGAAGCCGCAGTGCTGGCAGAGCATTTGGGTGGCGTAGCCGCGGCGGTTGAGGAAGAGGATGGTCTGTTCGCCCCGCTC
>CAZBDL010000335.1:0-4434 GCA_964490525.1 uncultured Victivallales bacterium
GTCAAGGGCCAGATGGTGCGCACCCGCGCCGACGAGGTCCGCACCGTCGGCCGCACCTCCCAGGGCGTCCGCATCATCCGCCTCAACGGCAAGGACTGTGTCACCGGCATCAGCCGCATCGTCGAGGTCGAGGGCGATCCCGCCGAACCGGGCAGCGACGACACCCCGGCCCCCGCCGAGGACACGCCGGGCGAGGTCTGACCGGGTACCCATGATTCCGCGCCTGACCCGCCTGCCACAGGCATGGCGGCAGGGCGACCCCCGACGCCAGGTGAAGGTGGCCGTACGCCCTCGGGCCGGGCTTCCGGTGTCGGCGGTCGGGAGTCCCGATCACAAGATACGATTCTGCCCCCGCTCACGATGAGTTCAACCGTGTCCGGCGCATCTTGCAACTTGTCGCTTCGCCGCTATGGTATCGGCTCTGTTGCCAATGTAGCTCAGGGGTAGAGCAGCTCACTCGTAATGAGCAGGTCGTCGGTTCAATTCCGACCATTGGCTCCAGTCTTCGCGAACCCGCCGCCGCCTGGCCGTGGCCTTGGCCATCGGGTTTGCCGCCATCTTTCCGCCCCCTCGTCCCCGCAAATTTACGCCTGCGGGCTTGCAATCGCCCTGACCGGGCCGATAATATTCCCTATAATAGGATAGGGGTTTCGCAATCGGCAGGTCTGCAAGCGCAGGAGATCGACACCATGGCCGGGTTGGCGAGATTGGGTCTGAAGGTGTGCCGGGCCGACACGGGGGGACGGTTGGCGGCGATGGTGCAAGTCTGGGACGGGGCAGGGCACCAGGTGGTGCCGTCGGGCAAGGCGGCCAAGGCGCCGGTTGACGGCGAGGGCTTCTGGCCCCTGCCTCCGGGGCATTACCGGGTGAAGGTATGCCACGGCCTGGATTTTCTGCCCTGGGAGGGCGAGGTTGATCTCTCCGGGGAGGCCTGTGTGGAGGTGGCGCTGTCCCCGTGGTACGACCTGCCGGGACATGGCTGGCGGACGGGCGAGGCGCACAACCACATCAACTTTCCGGTGACCCCGGCGCAGACCGCGGCCTATCTCTCTGCCGTCGGCATGGACAGCATCAGCCTGTGCCAGGGGTGGTCGGCGGCCCGTCAGACGGCGCTGGGCCATGACGGACCCCGGCTGCGGGCTTGGCTGGAGGGGCACTCCACATCGTCGGCGCACCTCTTCTTCGGGGCGGAATTTCCCAAGACGCGCTTCGGGCACGTCTGCTGGTGGCGATTTCCGGACATCTCCGATCCGTTCGGGTGCTATGACAGCTACCATGACGGCGACTATTTCCGGCAGGCGGGGATCACCGCCGAGAAGGTCCGCCATCCCGCCGAGAAGATTCCGTTCCGGGGCGAGGCGCCGGCCCAGAAGGTGGAGCGCTGGCGGCGGCAGGGGGGGGTGGCGATGGTGCCGCACCCGACGAGTTGGTGGCTCGAGAACCAGGCCGCCAGCCTCGTCTGCACGAACATCGCCAGCGATGTCTGCTTCGGCCTGCTGGCGGGCGGCATCTACGATGTCCTGGTGGTCATGGGCTATGATGCCGAGCAAATCTTCTACCAGAACCTGTGGTTCCACCTGCTCAACGAGGGCTTCAGCATCCCGGGATGCGCGGAGACGGACGGCAGCCTGGGCGGGCACCATGCCATCGGCTCCTTGCGCACCTATGTCCAGACGGGCCAGCCCGAGTTTGACCGCGAGGCCTTCCTGAGCGGGTTGTGCACCGGCCGCAGCTTCATGACCAGTGGCCCGATCCTGCTGGTCACCGCCAATGGCGGGGCACTGCCGGGGGCGGTCCTGCGCAACGACGGCGGCGAGGCCCACCTCCAGGTCCAGGCCTGGTCGCATCCGGATCCTGGCGAGCACCTGAGCTGGCTGGTCCTCTATCGCAACGGCCGCCTGGCCGAGCTGGTCGACCTCGAAGACCGCCAGCCGCGCGCGATCGAGCACGAGTTCCGGGTGCGGCTCGAGCCCGGTGTGCGCGAGTGGTTCGTGGTCAAGGTTTATGGCCGCAAGCGTCCACGCACCCGCGAGGATGCCGACATCATGGCCTATGCCGAACGTTGCGAGGGGGAGACCGACACCTTCTACACCAGCCTCGACCAGGTGGCCCTGACCAACCCCTTCTATTTTGCGCCGGAAGGCTGGCGCGGGCAGGAGACGCTGACCCCGCCCCTGACCGGCACGGTCGCCGACGGCGACGGCCAGCCCATTGCGGAGGCGGTGGTCACGGTGCTACGCCAAGGCGAGCCCGTGGCCCGGGCCGTCACGGATGCGGATGGCCGCTACCTTGTCCCGGCCATGCCGCTCACGGGCGAGCTGGAGATTACCGCGTCAGGGTATCCGCGCGAATCCCGCAGCCTCTACCTGCACTATCCGCCGCTGGTGCGATATTTCGAGTCGATCTACAGTGGCCACTGGGCCTTCAGCAATCCCAGCCTGAAGCCTGGCCAGGTGCCGTGGGCGGTCTTCCGGTTCTGCGAACTGCGCGAGCTGCTGCGCGAGCTACGCTGGGACTTTCGCCTCGAGCCCAATGGATGTGGATCGTGACCGGGATTGCCCCGGTCTGCCCGGGCTGTGGTCACGGAGCCGTGGCTGAGCCGAAGACCTGGCGGAGGAGCTCGGTGGTGCGGGCCACGGGATCGCGGCGAATCTTGGTCTCCTCCTCGCCGAGGACGGTGAAGAGGCCGGCCAGGGCGCGCTCGGCGACATAGTCCTCGATATTGGCCTCGACCTTGGGCACCAGGGGGATGCGGTTGTAGCGCCCGGCCAGGTCGTTGTAGAGGCTGACGGCGCCGACCTTCTCCATGTGGGTGGCGATGATCGGCCGATAGCGGGCACGCAGTGTCTCCGAAGTCTGGCGCCGGAAGAAGTCGGTGGCGGCCGTGTCGCCGCCGTCGAGGATCGCCTTGGCGTCGGCGAAGGTCATCGTGCGGATGGCCTCGAGGAAGACGCCCCCGGCCTCGCGGGCGGCCTGCTCGGCGGCGAGGTTCATGCGGCCCTCGAACTCGTCGACCTGGCTGCCCAGGCCGAGGCGGCGCAGCGTCGAGGCCATGTCCTGCAGGGCCTCCGGGGTGACGATGCGGATGAGCGGATTCTTGGCGTAGCCGCCCGCCTGCGAGGTGCGCGTCACCGCCTGGCCGGTGCCGACGCGCAGGGCCTCGCGCAGGCCGGCGACGATCTTCTCGGAGGTCAGGCCGTCGCCCTGCAGGTTGGCCAGCGCCGTCAAGGTCTCGCAGCCGACCAACAGCACGCCGGCGCCGATCATCCCCAGCAGCATGGCCATGATGCTGCGGAAGGGGCGGGGAACGGTTGCCGTGACGGTCATCGTATCCTCCTTGGCGATGGGTTTTCCCGAGATGGCGCGCCATTCCCTGCGCCGTGAACGGGCAATCATGACCTGACGGGACGGGAGACGGGAGGCGCGAGGGAATATAATCGGCGGCGGGCATCGGGCAAGCGGGAGGAGGCCTGCGGATCGTCCCATGAACCAGGAGTGTCCAATATCGAACAAGGAACTCCCCATGTCCAGCGGCAAGGAGCCCGCTCCCGCGCCCCCTGCGGGCCGGGATCTGCGACCGCTCCGGAATCTCGGAGGGGTTACAGATATTAGCCCGGGGTTGAGCGAAGCGACACCCCGGGAACAAGACGCCCCCTACCCATTCCGCACCCCGGCAGGGGTGCAGGAAATCGAGGCCGGGACGAGCGACGCCTTGTCCAGCGTAGGAGCCCGTCCGCCAGCTGGCGGACGGGCGAACCTCTGTCTCCCGAAGAAACAAATCGAGCACGAGCACGAGCACGAGGACGAGGACGAACCCCCAGCACCTATTTGGCCGCCACCCCAATGAGCAGGGCTATGCCTCGTCGTCCGCCGTTCCGGGGGTGGCGGTGAGGCTGTCGCTGATCCGTTGGGCGAATGTCGCCCCGAGGCCGGGGACGCGTTCGGCGATGTCCTCGGCGGTGGCCTGGCGGAGGCGGCGGATGGAGCCGAAGGCGGCGAGGATGGCGCGCTTGCGGGCGGGGCCGATGCCGGGGATCTCATCGAGCAGGGATTCCTGGAGGCGGCGGTCGCGCAGCCCGCGATGATAGGCGATGGCGAAGCGATGGGCCTCGTCGCGCACGGCCTGGAGGAGGCGCAGGGCGGGTCGGTGGCGGTCGAGGACGAGGGGCTGGTCGCGGCCCGGCATGAAGATCTCCTCCTGGCGCTTGGCCAGGCCGAGAATGGGCAGCGGGGGACATCCCGCCTGGACCAAGGCCTTCAGAGCGGCATTCAGCTGTCCCCTGCCGCCGTCGATCAGGATCAGCCCCGGCAATGGCTTGCCCTCGCGTAGGCGGCGTCCGTAGTGACGGCCCAAGGCCTCGGCCATCATGGCGACGTCGTTGCTGCCGTCGACGGTGCGGATGCGGAAGCGCCGGTATCCGGCGCGGTCGGGGC
>CAZBDL010000336.1:0-4418 GCA_964490525.1 uncultured Victivallales bacterium
GATAGAAGTCCCCCGAGCAAAAGCACCGCCATTGCCCAAAGCATGGCCCGAACCCGCCGACACCCTTGCCAACGCAACCTGCCCATGCCGCAACCCTCCCGTGCCTGACGTTGTTCACCACGTGACGGCACGTGACTATAGGGGCGACGGCGGCCCGATGCAAGAGGAATGGTGGAGCTGAGGGGATTCGAACCCCTGACCTGCTGATTGCGAACCAGCCGCTCTAGCCAACTGAGCTACAGCCCCACGGGCGTCCGGGAAGAGACCACCGGGACGGCCCGAAACGTATACCCCGGCAGGAATTTTGCAAGCGGCAGGAATGCGCCGTCAGCCCGGCCTTGCGAAATTCGCCGACGGCGATAGCTTAGCGGAAGTTGTAGGAGCGGCCCGGCAGAGACCGGCTGACCGGCGACGGGAACAACGTCGATCCGGCAGCGAGGGCCGTCAATCGTCCTGGGCGGGGGGCGGGAGGAGGCAGGCGATGAACGGCAAGGGCAAGGCGCTGACAGTCGCCCGGTTCTTCGAGGAGAACGAGAAGATCCTCGATTTGAAGTGGCTGGCGGGGCGGCAAGGCGGCGAGCGGCGCATCCGCGAGGGCTCGGTGAATCGGGCGGGCCTCCCGCTCACCGGCTTCTTCGAGTACTTTGCGGACAAGCGGATCCACCTCATCGGCATGGCTGAAAACGCCTATCTGGCGTCATTGCCGCCGGATCTGCGGACCGCGCGCATCCGGGCCTACATGGAGAAGGATTTTCCATGCCTGATCCTGTCTCGCGGGCTGTTGCCGGATCCCGGGTTCATCACCATCGGCAACGAACGCCAGGTGCCGGTGCTGCTGTCCTCGCTGGTGACCTACAACGTCGCCACCCGCGTGACCTTCTACCTGGAGCGCGAGCTGGCGCCGTCGGTCAGCGTCACCGGCAGCCTGGTGGAGGTGCAGGGCACCGGGGTGCTGGTGCGCGGCGAGAGCGGGGTGGGCAAGAGCGAGTGCATCCTGGCGCTGATGCGGCGCGGCGCGGCGCTGGTTGCGGACGATGTCGCCCGGGTAAGCCGCCTCGAGTCCGACCAGCTGCACGGGACGGCGGCGATGCCGGAGATGCGGGGCTACATCGAGATCCGCGGGCTCGGCCTGATCAACGTCATCCAGCTCTTCGGCATCGCCGCCTACCGGCTGCGCAAGGAGATCGACCTGGTGGTCACCCTGAAGCTGTGGAACCGCAGCGACAAGATCGACCGCACCGGCATGGAGGAGGACACCTACCGCATCCTCGGGGTGGAGGTGCCGCATGTCACCATCCCGGTGGCGCCGGGGCGGGAGACCGCCAACCTCGTCGAACTGGCCGCCCACGAATACCGCATCCGCCATCTCGGCGTGCATGCCGGGCGCACCCTGAACGACGCGATCATCCGGCGCATGGGCGGGCCATGAACGCCAACGCCGAGGTCCATGCCGACCGCAACCACTGGCTGGATCTGACGGACGAGGCGCTGCTCCGGCACTGCCGCCGGGATGCCTTCCAGGCTAGCGGCCCGGGGGGGCAGAAGCGCAACCGGGTCTATTCGGCGGTGCGGTTGACCCATGGCCAGAGCGGCATCGCCGTGACCGCCGCCGAGCATCGTTCCGCGCAGCGCAACCTGACGGCGGCGCTGCACCGCCTGCGCCGCCGCATCGCCCTGGAGATCCGGCCATCGTCCCCCCTGCCCCCGCCAAGCCCGGCGGAAACGCGCCTCGCCCCGGCGAACCCACGCCATCCCCGGCTCCTGGCGGCCGTCGCCGACGCCCTGCACGCCAACGGATTTCAGGTTGCCGGTGCCGCCCGCGACCTCGGCCTGAGCACGGGACAGTTGATCCGCCTCCTCGCCCGCGACCCCGATGCCTGGCAATATGTCAACCGCCAGCGCCAGGGCCAGGGACTGACGCCGCTGCGGAGTTCCTGATCGCCTTCCGCGCAAATTTTTGACGTTCCGCATATGTGTCTACACGCCATGGGTATACACATAAATAATGGCGTTTTTTTGAGTAGCATGTGTGGGGGGATCCAGGACATGCCCAGGCAATGGCTTTGCCAGGCCGCAAAAACATCATAATTATTCCATATATAACTGATTATAAGGTAGTAGTGCGGAACGTCCCCACTTTTCTCCCGAAGAACCAAGCCGAGGACCCGCCGCCGCCCTCCGGGCTTTGGCGGGCAAGCGAGGACGAGCGCGACGCGAAGCCCCGTGCAACGTAGGAGCCCGCTCCCGCGGACGAACCTCTTTCTCCCGAGGAACCAAGCCGAGCACGAGCACGAGCACGAGCACGAGCACGAGCACGAGCACGAGGGGGGAATCAGAGCATGAGGAGGCTGACGGCCATGACGGCCATGCCGGCGATCAGCCCGTAGACGGTGAGGTGGTGCTCGCCGTATTCCTCGGCGGAGGGCAGCAGTTCGTCGAAGGAGATGAAGACCATGACGCCGGCGACCCCGGCGAAGACGATGCCGAAGAGGGTCTCGCTGAGGAAGGGCATGAGGAGCAGGTAGCCGACCAGGGCGCCGACGGGTTCGGAGACCCCGGAGAGGAAGGAATACGCGAAGGCCTTGCGTCGGCTGCCGGTGGCATAGAACACGGGCACCGCGACGGCGATGCCCTCGGGGACATTATGGATGGCGATGGCCACGGCGATGGCGATGCCCAGGGAAGGCGACTGCAGGGCGGCCATGAAGGTGGCCAGGCCCTCCGGGAAGTTGTGGATGGCGATGGCCAGGGCGGAGAGCAGGCCCATGCGCATGAGGCGCCGGGGATCGACGGGGCGGTTGCCGCGGCGCATCTCCTCGACCCGGTGCATCTCGTGCGGGTTCTCGACCTTCGGCACGAGCTGGTCGATCAGGGCCACCACCGCCATGCCGGCGAAGAAGGCCACCACTGTCAGGGCCGCCGCCATGCCCGGCCCCTGCTCGTGCTCCAGCGACGCGCGGGCCTTGGCGAGGATCTCGACGAAGGAGACATAGATCATCACCCCGGCGGAAAAGCCCAGGGAAAGGGAGAGGAAGCGGGTGTTGGTCCGCTTGGCGAACAGGGCCAGCAGGCTGCCCACGCCGGTGGCAAGGCCAGCCATGAGGGTCAGGCCGAAGGCCAGCCAAAGATTGGCCCCTGAGACATCCACGGCGAATCGCTCCTTCAGCGCACGTCAAGCTCGGCGCCCTGCTTCATGATGAAGACCTGTCCGCGGCGGCGCACGACCCGGATGAGGACCGTCGGCAGGCGGTCGCCCAGATGCCGCCCCTGCAGCGCCCGCGGGATGTCGGCAAAGCCATGGACGGGGATCTCGCCGAGGCGCAGCAGGACATCGCCGCGCAGGATGCCGCTGTCCTCGGGAGCGTCGCTGACCACCAGGCCACCGGCAAAGGGATAGTTCAGGGCCCGCGCCAGCGTCTCGGTCAGCTCCTGTAGCTCCAGGCCAAGGCGCTTGCGGGCGGCCTCGGCACCATCCTGAAAGACCAGCGGCGCGACCGTCAGCCGCACCGCCCCCTGCTCGGCCAGGCCGAGGATCAGGGCATCACCGGCGGACAGGCGCCGAAGCCGCTCGCTCAGGGCGAAGAGACTGTCGACCGGCTGGCCGTCGACCGCCATGATCCGCATGCCTGGCGCCACCCCGGCACGATTGGCCGGACTGTCTTCGCGCACCGACTCGACCACCACCTCGTAGCCTCCACCGTCGGCGCGCCGGACCAGGCCGGGAACCAGGCCTAGGTTGACATCGCCAAAGCGCTCCGGGATCAGCCAGCCGGCAAGCAGCCGCTCGACCCGCAGGAGGGGAATGGTGAAGCCAATGCCCTGGCCCTCGCGGTGGATCGCCGAGTTGATGCCGATCATCTCGCCATGGAGGTTGATCAAGGGGCCGCCGCTGTTGCCGGGATTGATCGGGGCGTCGGTCTGCAGGATGTCGTCGAACAGGGTCTTGCCTTCATGGTAGACCTTGCGTCCGACGGCGCTGAGCACGCCCTGGGTGATGCTGTGGCCGAGACCATAGGGGTTGCCGACCGCAATCACCGTCTCGCCCAGGAGCAGGTCGTCAGGCCGGGCCAAGGGAGCGGGCGTCAAAACAATATCGGCGGGCAGGCCCTCGACCTGGAGCAGGGCCAGGTCGTTGAGGCGATCACCGGCGACCTCGCGCGCCTCGTACTGGCGGCCATCGGCGAGGATGACGCAGACCTTGGTGGCGCGGTCGACGACATGGGCGTTGGTCACCACCAGGCCGTCCGCCGTGATGATCACCCCGCTGCCCAAGGACGTGGTCTTGAATTCGCGCTGTTCGCGGAAAAAGTCGCGGAACAGTCCCTCGAAGGGATCCACCCCCCAGGGCGAGGGGGCACGGGTGACGATGCGCTCGGTGCTGATGTTGACCACCGACGGCAGGATCCGACGCACCGCCC
>CAZBDL010000337.1:0-4414 GCA_964490525.1 uncultured Victivallales bacterium
AGCAGTGCCACGTTGACCATCGAGAATCGAAGATTGAAGATTGAACATTGAAGATTCCCCCATCCTCGATCATCCGCCATCCGCCACATGTGAGGCCGCTATGCGCCTGAACGTCGCCCAAGTCCCCGTCGGAGAGATGCTCGCCGCCTACCTCCCCGGATGCTTTTCCCTGAGCGAGGGAACGGTAGTTGAGGCCACCGCTGACGACATTGCGGGCTATGCCACCACGCCCCGTGATGACGGCTCGCTCACCATCGCGTTCGCCGGCATGGCCGACTTGATGATCGCCCTCGGCGACCTGTTGGCCGAACCCCTCCCGGTCGAACCGCGCCGACATGTCCCGGCACTCGGCTTCCGCGCCATCATGCTCGACTGCTCCCGTAACGGCGTCCCCACCGTGCCCTTCCTCAAGGGAGCCGTTCTCCGGCTCGCCATGATGGGCATGAACGCCTGCTGCCTGTACACGGAGGACACCTATGAGGTGGAGGGCGAGCCCCTGATTGGCTATGGCCGCGGCGCCTACGCCAAGGCCGAGTTGCGCGATCTGGCGAAGTTCGCCGGCGAGATCGGTGTGACCATGTTCCCGTGCATCCAGACCCTGGGGCACCTTGAGCAGATTCTCAAGTACGAGCACTATCAGCATCTCCAGGACACCGACCGCGTTCTCCGCGAGGGCAGTCCGGAGGTCGAGGCGTTCCTCGACAAGCTCATTGCCAATGCCGCCGAGCCCTATGACACCCCCTACATCCATGTCGGCATGGACGAGACCTGGGGCATCGGCCGCGGCAAGGCCTTCCGCGAGGACGCGCCGGTCAACCCTCTGGCGATGTATGCTCGCCATGTCGCCCAGGTCGCCGCGATCTGCCGCCGGCGCGGCCTCCAGCCGATCATGTGGGGCGACTTCATCCTCGGCCATTCCGGCGAACGGCCGATGGGCGCGGAGGAGTTGGCCCTCCTGCCCAAGGACATGATCATGGACTACTGGCAGTACCACCACCAGGAGCCGGGGCCCCACCTGAAGGCCATCGCCGCCTTCCGCGCCATGGACTACGAGCCGGTCGTTTCGCCGGGGCTCCACAACTGGGGGCGCTTCTGGCCCGACCTGCGCATGGCCATCGACACCGTCACCCCCTGCCTGCAGGCCGTCCATCAGGCAGGCATCGATATGGCCATGCTCACCATGTGGGGCGACGATGGCCAGGAGTGCCTTTTCGACCTGAACTATCCGGCGCTCGCCCACTACCTTGCCTGGTGCCGGGAGGCCAATCCCGCGGACGACCTCTGGCAGCGCCGCTGCGACGCGATCGCCGGATTTCCCTGCGCCGCGCTGGCGGCGATCTCGCGCCTGGAGCGGGCGGGGATCGACGACGCCCGCCCCGAGGAGGTTTATGTCTCCGCCAAGATGCTCTTCTACGACGACCCGCTTGCTGCCCACGTCGGGCGCCTGTTCCGCGACGACACGCCAGCCCGGGCCTTTAGCGCGCTCGCCGACGAGCTGGCCGCAATGATGCCACAGGCCGAGGCGGCGGGCGAACTCCTGCGCCTCGCCGAGCTCTTCGCCCGCATCGTCGCCGCGAAGTTCACGCTGGCGCGCGACGGTCGCCAAGCCTATGCCGACAATGCCCCCGACGCCCTCCGGGAAGCCGTCGATGCGGTGCCCCCCCTGGCGGCGGATCTCGCCGAGTTCCACGCCCTCTACAAGCGCCTCTGGCGACGAGAGCGCAAGCCGTTTGGCCTGGAGGTCATGGATGTCCGCCTTGCCGGCCTGCGCGCCCGCCTCGAGACCCTGCGCGAGACCATCCAGGCGTATGTCGACGGCGAGATCGAATCGATCCCTGAGTTCGAGTTGCCAACCGTGCCCGACCTGAGGCACGGCGACCTCAACTCCTGGCGCAAGCTCACCACCCGCTGCCTTTCCCTGTGGTAAGCCCATCCCGATGACCTCGTCGCGCCCCCGCGCTTCCGGAGCCCCCCCTCGAACAACGGATACAACGTGCGATGAACGACCGACAGATCCTCCGCGACCTGGCCAAGCGCTACCTGGACGTCGCCATGGACCCCGTCCAGGACCAGCGCCGCGACCTCTGGCGCCGCCACAACAGCCTGGGGCGGACGCGGCCCCCGATCTACATCCGCGCCTTCGCCTGGCAGGAAATGCCAGAGGCGCAGTGCCGCTGCGCCGACCCGTTCCTGCGCCAGCACGAAGACTTCTTCCGCAACCGACTCTTCTGGAGCACGTTCGAGGACGACTCCGTCTTCGAGCCGTGGATCACCCTCAGCGCCGTCCACGCCTGCACCGGCTGGGGCCTGGCCGGCACCCGCAACCACGCCGAAGAGCCCGGCGGTGCCTACAAGGTCGACTATCCGATCAAGGAACTGGCCGACCTCGACCGGCTGACCATGCCCCGGCATGAGATCGACGAGGTCCAGACCGCCGCCAACCTCGCCCGCCTCCAGGACGCGGGCGGCGACCTCATCACCATCAACCTCGACCGCGGCCCCGCCTACCGGATGTGGACCGCCGACCTCTCCACCGACCTTGGCTTCCTGCGCGGCATCGAGAACATCATGATGGACATGATGGATCATCCGGAATGGCTGCACCGGCTGCTCGCCTTCATGCGCGACGGCGTCCTCAAGGCCCACGAGGAGGCCGAACGGGCCGGCGACTGGGGTCTCGGTGCCCACCAGAACCAGGCCATGCCCTATGCCCGCGAACTTCGCGACCCGGCCCCCAACGTCAACGGCGTCAAGCGCCAGGACCTCTGGTGCTTCATGGCCGCCCAGGAGCTGACCGCAGTCTCCCCGGAGATGCACGACGAGTTCATGCTCCAGTACCAGTTGCCCATCCTACGCCACTTTGGCCTGGTCGCCTATGGCTGCTGCGAGGACCTCACCCGCAAGATCGGCATCCTTCGCCAGATTCCCAACCTGCGCCGCATCGCCGTCTCGCCCTTTGCGAAGGTCGCGGCCTGCGCCGAGCAGATCGGGCGCGACTATGTCCTGAGCTACCGCCCCAACCCCTCCGAGATGGTCAGCTACGGATTCGATCCCGGGCGCATCCGCCCTCTCCTGGAGCGTGACTTCGCCGCCTGCCGCGAGTGCTGCTTCGACATCACCCTCAAGGATGTCGAGACCGTACAGGCCGATCCCCGGCGCATCCGCGACTGGGTCCGCCTGGTGCGTGACCTCCTCGCCGCCATGGACCTCGGGGAATAGCCCCCCGGTCGCCCGCGGCCCGAATGCCGGAGCGGGAGCATGAGGGCTTGCCATCCCGTGATCCAGCCGTACAGTGACCTCTAAAAAGAAGGAGACGCGCCAATGCCCCGTCCCAATATCCTCTATCTGCATTCGCACGACACCGGCCGCTTCATCCAACCGTACGGGCATGCGGTGCCGACGCCGCACCTGCAGCGCCTGGCCGAGGAGGGGGTGCTCTTTCGCCAGGCCTTCACGGCAAACCCGACCTGCTCGCCAAGCCGTGCCGCCTTGCTGACCGGCGAGTCCCCGCATTGCAACGGCATGCTCGGACTGGCCCATCGCGGCTTCTCCCTGCACGACTACGGGCATCACCTCGTCCACACCCTGCGCCAGCATGGCTACCATTCCGCCCTGGCCGGCATCCAACACATCGCCAACATGTTCCCGGAGCCTTGGAAGGCGATCGGCTACGACGAACTCCTGGGCCATCCCGCGGAGGCCCACACCAAGGCCGTCGAGTTCCTCGCCCGTCAGCACGACCGGCCCTTTTTCCTCTCCGTCGGATTCCTCGAGACCCACCGCGAGTTCCCGGCAGAACATCCGCTCGATGATGCCCGCTACTGCCTGCCGCCGCCCCAGGTTCCGGATACGCCCGAGAACCGCGAGGACATGGCCCGCTACCGCCAGTCCGCCCGCGACCTCGACCGCAAGATGGGCGAGGTGTTGGCGGCGCTCGCGGCCAACGGCCTAGCCGAAGACACCCTGGTCATCTGCACCACCGACCATGGGGTCGCCTTCCCGCGCATGAAGTGCAACCTGCACGACTCCGGCACCGGCGTCATGCTCATCATGCGCGGCCCCGGTGGATTCGTCGGCGGCAAGGTGGTCGACGCCATGGTCGGGCACATCGACATCTTCCCCACCGTCTGCGAGCTGCTGGGCATCCAAAAACCCGCCTGGCTCCAGGGCGCGTCTCTGTTGCCCTTGGTCGACGGCCGGTCCGACGAGATCCACGACGCGATCTTCGCCGAGGTCAACTACCACGCCGCCTTCGAGCCGATGCGCGCCGTCCGCACCCGCCGCTGGAAGTACATCCGCCGCTACGACCCGCGCCCTGGGCCGGTCCTGCCGAACTGCGACGATTCCCCGCCCAAGCGGCTTTGGCTCGACGCCGGCTGGCAGACCATGCCGCCCGCGGAGGAGATGCTCTACG
>CAZBDL010000338.1:0-2067 GCA_964490525.1 uncultured Victivallales bacterium
GCCTGGCCCGCGACATGGCCAACGCCGTCATCGGGCACGAGGCCATCGTCGACGGCAAGGCCTACCACACGATCAAGGAGGCCAAGAACGGCATGGGGCCGCCGCCGCTGCGAACCGACCACGGCTGGCTCCACCTGGCCCACGGCGTGCGCAACACCGCCGCCGGCCTACGCTACGTCCTCTACCTGCTGCTCTGCGACCTCGACGAACCCTGGCGGGTCACCCACCGCCCCGGCGGCTACTTCATCGCGCCGTTCGGCGAGGAGCGGGTCGGCGACGTCTCCAACGTCGTTTTCAGCAACGGCTGGGTGCAGCGCGACGACGGCACGGTGCTGATCTACTACGCCTCCTCGGACACCCGCGTGCATGTCGCCGTGAGCGACGTCGAGACCCTGCTCGACCATGCCCGCAACGCGCCGGAGGACCCGCAGCGCAGCGCCGCTTGCGTCGCCCAGCGCTGCGACCTGATCCGCCGCAACCTCGCCCTCGGGAAGAAGTCCTGACCCTCAGAAGGGAATGCGCCCCGCATCGGCGACGGAGCCGTCAGCATAGAGCGCATTGAGCGAGCGCGCCTGGCCAGGCTGGCCATGGTAAGGACCGGCATCGATCATGATGGCAAAATCCTCCGGCGGCACCATCCCGCCATACGGGGCGGCGTCGTAGCGCCGTTGCCCGACGCGTCCATTGCCGGGCAGTTCGATCTGCGTCCAGTTCCAGACATAGCTGCTGCCCTCCGCCGCATGCAAGCCTTCGTCCTCCGCGGGACACCGGAAGCCCCCCCCGCCACCGACCATGCCCAGCACCGCCGACAGATGGATGCGTCCAGGATCGGCACGTCGCATTGACGTGCAGCCAAAGGGAAAGAACCCCCCATTGCCCTGCTCATAGGCCTGGATCGCGACCCCAAGCTGCTTCAGGCAGGACAGGCAACCGATCCGCCGGGCCGAGGCCCTGGCGCGCCCCAGCGCCGAAAGCGCCAGCGCCATCAGGATGCCCAGGATGGCGACCACCACCAGCAGCTCGACCAGGGTGAAGACCAGCCGTCTCCTCATGGCCCAAGCTCCTTCCGCCGCTGGTCCCGAATGATCTCAAACATCGCCTGCGTCAGAGGGGCTGACTCCGACTTCTGCCGACCGCTCAACCCCAGGACGAAGAAACTGGACGCCCCGCGCAAGGCGCCTGCTCCGCCCGGACTCCCGAAGAACTCGTCGACCTGTCCGGGATTCTCCCGGGCCTTGCGGCGCAGGTTCTCGGCTGACTCCCGGATGACCTTCTGGCGCAATGGAGCCGGCAACATGAACAGCAGCCGGAAGGACGATTCCAGTTCCCGGCTTGTCGCCTCGGCAACTCGCCTTTCGGTGGCTTCAGGATCCCGCAGCAACGCCTGCCGTTCAGCATCCCCCATCCGCCGAAAGGCATTGTCGATATCGTCCAGCAAGCGTTCCGGGTCGATGTGCCGGGGATCCGCAATTGCCCCCTGGATGACCCGGGCACGGCTCATCCTCCGGTGCCCCCAGAAGGCCACGACACCCAGAGCCAGCACAAAGGCCACGGCGCCGACAAGGATGACGACACGACGCCGGTTCATGGCGACACGCCCCGCAGGCACCAGGTCACGATCGTCGCCGCCGCCCCGCCCCCATACGCCAGGTAGAGCATGGCCAGCACGGGAACCCGGCGCAGGGAGCCGACCCGGCACCCCGCCTGGATGGCTGCCGCCACCCCCGCCGTGACGAGCAGGGCCGCCAGGTCTCCGGCCGTCCTCTCGTTGACCATGTTATGCCACACGACCGCGCCCGCAAGCCCCCCCAGGACACCCAGCAGGGACATCCATGGCCACGGGACCGGCGAACGCCATGGGGTGGCCGCCTCGGCCGCTGCCACCGCCAGGGACACCAGCATGAACCCGGCCAGGAAGAACCCATGGCCAAGGACATCATCAAAGTAGGCGACGCTACGCAGCAGCTCCGGCGACAGCCCGCGCCCCCCCTGCATGTGTATGGCGTTGAACGGGTCATGCATCCCGAAGCCCAGCCCGAGCAAGTACACGCCCGCCACAAAGAGAAG
>CAZBDL010000338.1:2131-4405 GCA_964490525.1 uncultured Victivallales bacterium
CCCCGTAGGCATCCAGGACCAGCCAGCCGAACAGCAGGACGACAGGGGAGAAGAGCAGCATGAACAGGACGTCGGTCACCCGCATGACATCGAAGAGAGGCACGCGCAGGGCTTCCGGCGGGAACTTCCGGTTCAGCCCGACCAGCACGCAAACGACAGCGATGCCGACCAGGCACGCCAGGACACGGCGGCGCCGCACCACATCGCTGGCGGCATGAACTTCGGGCGGAGCAGGATCGGTCATTGCGCATGCCTTTTGATGCTCAGGGACGGCCAACCTTGTCGGCGGATCGGCCCGCCGCCGTTGCGGAGAACGTCGGCTAGGCGAGGGTCGCGGCCTTCTGCCGGTCGATGCCATAGGCCAAGGGCTCGCCCTTGATATAGCGGCGCGCCTCCTCGACCATGTAGCGGCCCATGCGGCGACATTCACCGTCCATCGACCCCGCGATGTGCGGCGTCAAGACGACATTCTCGAGGGTGTAGAGCGGCGACCCGGCGACGGGCGGCTCGGGATGGGTGACATCGAGGACGGCGAACAGGTCCGGGCGCCGCTGCAGGGCGGCGATCATCTCGGGCTCGTTGACGACGGCTCCGCGCGAGGTGTTGATGAAGGTCGCACCCGGCTTCATCAGGTCGAAGTGGCGTCCGGCGATCATCCCTTCCGTCTCCTTCAGCCAGGGGGTGTGCAGGGAGACGACATCGCTGCGCCGGAAGAGGTCGTCGAGGGAGCACAGTTCAACGTTCAAGGCCGCTGCCGCCGCGGCCGGGATGAATGGATCATAGGCGAGCACCTGCAGGTCGAAGTGGCGCAGCAACTCGCAGAGCTTGCGCCCGATCATGCCCAAGGAGATGATCCCCACGGCGCTGCGGAACGCCCCCGGCACCGGGATCCGCGCTGGAAATTTTCCCTCCCGCCACCATCTGGGCGTATTGCCAGCCATGCTTCAGGCACCAGAGGATCTGGGAGAGGGTGTACTCGGCGACCGGCACCGCGTTCGCCGCATAGGCGCTGGTGACCGTGATGCCGCGCGCCCAGAACTCGTCCGTCACCATCCCCTTGATCGAGCCAGCCCCGTAAAACACCACCTGAAGGCGCGGCGCGGCGGCCAGGAAACGGGCATCGAGGCGCGGCGCGCCCCAGCCGGAAAGGATCACCTCGACCTCGGCCAGGGATCCGGGATCCCGGTCGATGACGTCCGCCTCGCGGGGCGTCGGGTCGATCGTGAAGATCTCGCGCAGGTCGCGCTCCTCGTCCGGCCCGTAGATCATCGTCCGGTAGGGCTCCGCCAGGATGAACATCGCCTTGTGCATCGTCACAGCTTTCTCTTTTGGGGCAAAGAGGGTCAAGGGGGCCGGGGGATTCCCCGGCGCGGAGGGGCAATGCGCCGCGACCACCGCGAACGCAACTGCGGAAGATACACGGCCTTGCCACCGCTGGCAATCCGGCACCCCATGCCGCACCCCCGCTGGCGGGACGGCTCAGCCTAGACGATGCAGCCGTCGCGCATGCGGATGGTGCGGTCGAAGAAGACCTGCAGCTCGGGATTGTGGGTGACCATGAGCAGCGTGGCGGCCTGGTTGCGATGGAGGCCAGAGAGCATGGCCATGATCTCGCGCCCGGTATGGTCGTCGAGGTTGCCGGTGGGCTCGTCGGCCAGCAGGAAGGAGGGACGGTTGGCGAGGGCACGAGCGATGGCAATGCGCTGGCACTCGCCTCCGGAAAGCTCGCTCGGGCGATGCTCCAGGCGATGCCCAAGCCCGACCGCCTCGGCCAGCTCGCGGGAACGGCGGCGGCGCTCGCGGAACGGCATCTCGGCATAGACCATCGGCACCTCGATGTTCTGCGCCACGGTCAGATGCGGAAACAGGTTGAACGACTGGAAGATGAAGCCGATGCGGGCATTGCGGCGCGCGGCCAAAGCGGCGTCGGAAAGCCCCGCCACTTCCTCGCCGTCAAGGTGGTATTCCCCGCCAGTGGGGCGGTCGAGCAGCCCCAGCAGATTCAGCAGGGTCGACTTTCCCGACCCCGATGGGCCCATGATGCCGATGAACTCCCCGGCAAGGACCGTCATGTCGATGCCATTGAGGACGTGGACGGCCGTCCCGCCGAGCTGGAAGGTGCGCCGGATCCCCGTCAGGCGAACGATCTCCTTGCGTCCGGAAGCGGCGTCCCCGGAAGCAATCGCGGCAGCGGCGGTCATGGCAGCATCATCCATGACATCACTGCGGCTTGGTCGACTTGGTCTGGAAGGGGCGGTAGAGGAAGACGACCTC
>CAZBDL010000339.1:0-4399 GCA_964490525.1 uncultured Victivallales bacterium
GGCCGGCTCCTTTTCCGCCGCCAGGCAGGCAATCTTGTGGCCATTGAGGAAGTCGGTGCCGAGGGGAAGGTGGTCGCCATGCCGCTCCATCACGCCCATGGCGATGATGCAGACGCCGGTCTCGGTGACCGCCCGCTGGAAGTCGGGCGACGTCAGATTCTCCCATTGCATGGCCGTGGCTCCGGGGTGGGGTGGGCGTCGGGCGAGGTCCTGCCCTTGGCGAAGTTCGCAATGCGGGACTACTATAGCGGTTGGCGGGGCGAAGGCGAAATCTCCGGAAGCGGATGGGGCAAGGCGGAAGGGCAGGATGATGCGGACCTGGGATGCCGAGGCGGTGGCGGGCCTGATGGCCGCGGCGGGACGCTGCGCCCTGGACTTGGCGGGCGGGGCCTGGGAGCTGAAGTCCGACCAGACCCTGGTGACCGCCGCCGACCGCGCGGTCGAGGCCCTCTTCGCCGATGCCTTCGACCACCCAGGCCAAGGCAGCTTCCTGATTGGCGAGGAGACGGTGGCCACGCGCGGCGAGGACTACCTCGCGCAGGCTTGGCGGGAGACGGCCTGGATCGTCGACCCGATCGATGGCACCGCCCCCTACGCCCATGGCCTGCCCACCTGGGGGATCAGCGTCGCCATGGCCCGCGGCGGGGAGCTCTGCGAGGGGGCGATCCTGGTGCCGTCTGCTGGCGACCTGTACCTGACCGACCACGGCAAGGCCTGGCATGCCCGCATCGCCATGCCGCTCGCGGCGGGACACGTGGATTTGCGCGAGCTGCCCCGGCGGGAACTGCCGGTCGGCCCCGGGGGGCTCGTCGGCATCACCCAGAATATGGCCAAGCTCGGCCGCCTCGACCTGCCCAATCCCGTCCAGGCCATCTGCTCCTGCGTGTACTCGACCGCCGGCCTGCTCAACGGCAGCTACCTGGCGTACATCGGCAACCTCGCCCTCTGGGACCTGGCCGGATCGCTCCCCCTGCTTGCCGCCCAGGGCTTCCGGGGACGCTTCATCGATGGCCGCCCGTTTCCGATGACGCGGATTTCGCCGGCCACTTGCCATTTGGAGGCGGCCGACCCGCGCCGCTGGCGGTTTCGTGGCGAGACCGTCTTCGCCGCCACCGACGCCGCCCTCGACCATGTCCTCGCCGGCATCCGCGACCCAGGCTGACGGCCGACCGGAGGATGACGCCCTTGATTTCCCGTCCGCAATCATGTACATTCAGTGTGTACATAAAGGAGGATCGCATGCTGATGATGAGCATTCGCGACGCGCGGGCCGCGCTGGGCAAGCTGGTGGATCGGGCCGAACGCGGTGAGACGGTCGTTGTCACCCGCCACGGCAAGCCGTCCGCCTGCCTGACGCCGGTGCCCGGCCGGAGGCGGGAGCTGCCGAGCCTTCACGACTTCCGTGCGACGATTGTCCGGCCGAAGGAGGGGTTGTCGAAGACCGTGATGGGCGTGCGTCGCGAGGAGCGCGGCTGAGATGGTCTATCTCGACACCAGCGTGCTGGCGGCCTATTACTGTCCTGAGGCGATGAGCGCCAAGGCGGAGTTGGCGGTCAGGCGCTGCGGCGAGCCGGCCATCAGTTGGCTGGTTGAGGTCGAATTGTCCTCGGCAGTGGCCAGGAAGGTTCGCGAAGGCGGGTTGTCGCGGACGGACGCGGTGAGCACCCTGGCGCGGTTTCGCCTGCATGTCGATCAGGACTGCTACGGACGCTTGCCCATCGAGGCCATGCACTATGGGCTGGCGCGCGATTGGCTCGGGCTGTCCGTCGCTCCGCTGCGCACGCTGGATGCCCTTCACCTGGCCGTGTGCTTTGCCGCCGGGGCGGCATTGCTGACGGCCGACCGGGACCTGGCCAGGGCGGCACGGCAGTTCAAGGTGCGGACGCACCTGCTGTCGGCCTGATTTGCGCCTCCGGCTTCCGCCGCTCCCGCATGTCGTGCGGCATGGGCGCTTTTTTTGCATCCCCCGCATCCCGGGGTATGGTACGTTTTTCGCGAACCATTCCGAGACACAACCAGGGAGCCATCGACCATGCGCAAGGTGCTGATTCCGACCAAGCTCGATGCGGTCGCCGCCGAGATGCTCAAGGAGAAGGGGTATGCGGTGGTGCAGGACGCGAAGACGCCGATGGCGGAGCTGCTCGCGGCGAATGCCGACGCAGAGGTGCTGATCGTCCGCAGCGAGGAGGTCACGGCCGAGGTCATCGACGCCTTGCCGCAGTTGCGCCTGGTGGTGCGCGCGGGGGCCGGCTACAACACGATCGACGTCAAGCATGCCCGCCGCCGCAATGTCGATGTCATGAACACCCCTGGCGCCAACGCCAACGCGGTGGCCGAGGAGGTCGTGGCGATGGCCCTGGCGGCCTTGCGGCACGTGGTCAAGGGCGATGTCACCACCCGCGCCGGCCAGTGGGAGAAGAAGGACCTGATGGGGCGAGAGCTGGCGGGCAAGACGCTGGGCGTGCTCGGCATGGGCAACATTGGCAAGCTCGTGGTCAAGCGACTGGAAGGCTTCGAGATGACCGTCCTTGCCTACGACCCGGTGCTCTCCGCCGACCTGGCCGAGAAGCTCGGCGTCCGCCTGGCCACGGTCGCGGAGATCTTCGCGGCCGCCGACGTCATCACCCTGCATGTGCCGCAGACCGCCGAGACCAAGGGCATGGTTGACCGCAAGCTTCTCGCCAGCATGAAGCCCGGCGCCGTCCTCGTCAACTGCGCCCGCGCCGGCATCGTCAACGAGGCCGACCTGCGTGCCGTCAAGGCCGAGCGGAAGATCCTTTACTGCACCGATGTCTATCCCAAGGACGAGCCCGGCCCGAAGCCGGTGGCGGACATCGCCGACCTGATGCTGCCGCATCTCGGCGCGAGCACCCACGAGGCGAACTTGACGGCGGCGCGGCGCTCTGCCGAGCAGGCCATCGCCTACTTCGAGATGGGCATCACCAGCTGCGTTGTCAACAAGGGCGTTCCGGACGGCCTGGACGAGCGCTTCCAGGAGCTGGCCTCGGTGCTGGCCCGCCTGGCCCGCGCCTACCTGGGCACGGGGTGCGCGCCGCACCAGCTCGAGACCAGCTTCTACGGGGCGCTGCGTCCCTTCGGCAAGTGGCTACTGGCGCCGATCGTGGCGGGCATCGCCCAGGAGTTCGACCCGTACCAGGACGCCGCCTCCGCCGAGGCCTTCCTGAAGGAGCGCGGGATTGTCGTCACCGACCGCGAGGCCGACGACCACAAGCGCTATGGCGAGGCGATGACCATTGACCTGATCGAGGGCGCCGAGACGCTGCGCAAGGTCAGCGTGCGTGGCACCGTCGTCGAGGGCCGCCTAATGATCTCGCGGGTCAACGACTTCGACAAGCTTTACCTTGAGCCGAGCGGGCACAACCTCTTTGTCGAATATGCCGACAAGCCCGGCGTCCTCGGCAAGATCGCCGGCGTCCTCGGCAAGGCGGGCATCAACATCATCGATGTCCGCGCCCCCCAGGACGAGGGACGCCAGCATGCCCTGGCGGCGGTGAAGACGGACTCGCCGGTGGCACCCGAAATCGTCGCCGACATCGCCAAGTCCGTGCGCGCCAGGAAGGCTTTCGTCTTCTCGTGCTGAGGTTCCCGGCTCCGGACGCGGATGAAGGCTGGCCGCCCGATCCCCGTGCCCGGAGCTTGAAATGGAGAGGCCCCGGGCTCTATTAGAAGGCAACATGGCGCGGTGCCTGCGTGGCCCACAAACAACAGGGAGAGTGGCATATGCTGGCGTTCCAATTGTCTGAGGCGGACGGGGAGATGCTGATCATCGGGCTGGTGGCGATCATTGCGGCGATGACCTATCACAAGCTCGACCAGATGATGAAGCTTCAGGAGCGGACCAACGAGCTGCTGGCCAAGCTGGCGCCCGGAGAGAAGCCTGCGGATCCGGGCAAGTCGGCCTGATCCAGTCATACCCCCATTCATCCAATCCGAAACCCAGGGAGACAAGGGCATGAAGACGAGCAAGGCGTTGTGGCGGCGGGCGCTCCGGACGGTGGCCGGGGAGTCGGGTGCGACATTCATCGAGTATGCGATGCTGGCCGGCCTGATCGCCATCGTGGTGGCGATCGCCGTGGCCGCCCTCGGCAAGCATCTCAAGGGCATCTTCTCCGGGGCCCAGGAAAAGGCTGCCGGCGTTGAGACGGGCGTGAAGGGCGCGACGATCCAGGGCGATTTCGACGATGTCCAGTGATGCAGGCATGGGCAAGCCCCGGACACGCTGGCGGCGCCTCCTGCGCCGTCTTCTCGGTGATTCCGGGGCGAGCTTCCTTGAATACGCGATGCTCTGCGCCCTGATCGGCATCGCCGTGTCCATCGCCGTCGCCGCCTTCGGCAAGCACCTGAAGGAACTCTTCGCGACCCTCTCGGGCAACGTCGA
>CAZBDL010000340.1:0-4395 GCA_964490525.1 uncultured Victivallales bacterium
ACGGGATGGTCGGGCGGGGGGCCGAGGGTGCCGATGAGGGAGGCGTCGCGTTGGGCATCGAGGGCGGCGTCGGCGACGATCTTCTGGAACAGCTCCAGGGAGAGGCCGCCGGAGCAGGAAAAGGTCGCGAGCAGTCCGCCCGGACGGATCATCTTGATGGCCAGCAGGTTGATGTCTTTGTAGCCGCGCGCGGCGGCAGGGATCTTGGCCTTGTTGTCGGCGAACTTCGGCGGATCGAGGATGATGGCGTCGAAGGAGCGTCCGGCGTCACGGCAGGCGCGCAGCTCGCGGAAGACGTCGGCGGTGCGGAATTCGCAGCGGTCCTCGGGCAGTCCGTTGCGGCGCAGGTTCTCGCGGGCGAGGTCGTGGGCGGCGGCGGCGGTGTCGATGTTAACGACGCGAGCGGCCCCGGCGGCGAGGGTGGCGACGGCGAAGCCGCCGGTGTAGCTGAAGGCGTTGAGGACCTCGGCCCCGGCCAGGGGCTGGGCCGCAAGGATGCGGCGGGACTCGCGCTGGTCAAGGTAGAAGCCGGTCTTCTGTCCCTGGCACAGGTCGACGACAAAGCGCCATGGCCCCTCGTGGATCTCGATGGGCGACGGGGGCGGCTCGCCCAGGTCGGGGCCGGAGGGCGCCGTCAGTCCCTCGCGCTGGCGCAGGGCCGAATCAGAGCGGTCGACCAAGCCGCGGATGCCCGGCAAGGCCAGCAGCGCCTCGGTGATCACGGCGCGCTGGCGCTCGACCCCGGGCGCATGGAACTGCACCGCCAGCCAGTCCGCATAGCGATCCACCACGAGCCCCGGGAGACCATCGGACTCGGCGTTGACCAGGCGCACCCCAGGGGCAGGATTGTCCGTACACATCACCTGGCGGGCGGCGGCGGCGGCGGCAAGGCGGCGGCGGAAGAAGTAGGCGTCGATCCCCTCCCCTTCCTGGAAGGACCAGACGCGGACGCGCAAGGACGACGCCGGGGACCAGGCCCCGCGGGCCAGCCAGGTGCCGTCGGCGCCAAGGATCTCGACGGTGTCGCCGGGGGCCGGATCGCCGTCGACCGCGCGCACCGCCCCGGAAAGCACCCAGGGATGACGCCGCAGCAGCGAGCGCTCCCGTCCAGGCAGAAGATGCACGGCTGGCCGCATGTCCATGGGAACATTCCCTCGCACGATGGTTTCGCAGGCCCCTGATCATATCGCGCGGCAGGGGATTTGTCCATCGCGGGCATGGGGCATGGGAAAAATGCGGAGCGGGGAGCGGGGAGTGGAGAATAATTGGGGAATAATTGGGGACGTTCCGCATATATCATTGTCGCACAACAGGATATTATTAAATTAAGCAATCTCCTGAAAGGTTGCCCCCGCCATCCTTGACGGGGCCTTTGATGGGCTCACGGCAAACCCCGTGACGGAGCAGGAAAAAGTTGCATAATTTCTGCATATAATCTTTACATGCAAATACTTATGCGGAACGTCCCCGATTTTCGCGGGGGCACTGGCCGCCCTCATTCGCAATCGTGCGGGGGGGGGCTATACTACGGGGCTTGCGCGCCATCACCTTTTCCGCGTGGCGCGCCTCACCGGGGAGCCCAATGCCGCTGGCGACGGTGGCAGGCTGAGAGATTCCGGCTGGCCGCCGGGATGACCCGAAAACCTGACCCGGGCAATGCCGGCGTAGGGAGCAGTCGATGAAGCCATTGCAAATTGCGGGCTGCGAATTTCGCAGCCGTCTTTTCCTGGGGAGCGGGAAGTTCTCCTCGCCGTCGGCGATGCAGGCGGCGGTGGCGTCCTCGGGGACGGAACTGATCACCGTGGCGTTGCGCCGGGTGGATCTGGCGGATCCGTCGCGGGACGACGTGCTGCCGTCGGTCGACCGCACCCTGGTGCGGATCATGCTGAACACGAGCGGGGCGCGCACGGCGGCGGAGGCGGTGCGCATCGCGGAATTCGGGCGGGCGGCGGGGTTCGACTGGATCAAGCTGGAGATTCATCCGGATCCGACCTGGCTACTACCGGATCCGGTGGAGACGCTGGCGGCGGCGGAGATCCTGGTCCGGCAGGGCTTCGTGGTGCTGCCGTACATCAACGCCGATCCGGTGCTGGCGAAGCGCCTGGAGGACGTCGGCTGCCATGCGGTGATGCCATTGGGGGCGCCGATCGGCAGCAACCAGGGGCTGCAGACGGCCCCGATGCTGCGCATCATCATCGCGCAAGCGACGGTGCCGGTGGTGGTCGATGCGGGCCTGGGGCTGCCCTCGCATGCCGCGGCGGCGATCGAACTGGGGGCGGACGCGGTGCTGGTCAACACGGCAATCGCGGCGGCGGGGGATCCGTCCGCCATGGCCCGGGCCTTCGCCCTGGCTGTCGAGGCCGCCGAGACGGCCCTGGCGGCCGGTCCGCCCGGGAGCCGCACCACGGCCTCGGCCAGTTCGCCGGCCGACCTTTTCTCCGGACGCGACCTCGTGGACTGAGGGCGTCGGCCTCAACCGCAGCGCCGCCCCCCGCCGAAACCCCAACCGCAATCCCCCCGTGGTGCCATGTTTCCCCACAGCACAATCAGCGAAGTGGAAGCCTTGTCCGCGATGGCCGCCGCCGGCCCGGCGGCGGTATCGGCGGCGCTGGGCCGCGAACGGCTGGGCTTCGGGGACTTCCTGGCGCTGCTGGGCGAGACGGCGTCGGCCCCGGCCTGGCGGGAGCGGATCCGCGCCCGGGCGGCAACGGAGCGGCGCAAGCACTTCGGGCACACAGTCCGGCTCTACACGCCCCTGTACGTCTCGAATGCCTGCATCAACAGCTGTGCCTACTGCGGATTTCGCGCCGGCATGCCTGGGAGGCGGCGGCGGCTTTCCCTGCCGGAGATCCGGGCCGAGGGAGCGGTCATCCGCGGCTACGGCATCGGCTCGCTGCTGCTGGTCAGCGGCGAGGATCCGGCGGGGGCGCCGGTGTCGTTGCTGGCGGCGGCAGCAAGGATGCTGCAGCCGGACTTCCCGTACCTGTCCGTGGAGATCTACCCGTTGGATGTGGCGGGCTACCGGGAGCTGGTGTCGGCGGGGGTGCATGGGGTGACCCTCTACCAGGAGACCTACGACCGGGACGTGTATTCCCGGCTACATCCGTCGGGCCCGAAGCGGGACTTTGCCGCCCGGATCGAGGCCCCGGCCAGGGCGGCACAGGCGGGCATGTATGTCCTCGGGATCGGCGCGCTGCTGGGCCTGCGCGACTGGCGTGGCGAGGCCGTCGCCCTGGCCCTGCACGGGCTCTGGCTGCGCAAGCACTTCTGGCGCTGCCGCCTGCAGTTCTCCTTCCCGCGCATCACCCCGGTGCCGGGCTTCACGCCAGCCTGTCCGGTCGGCGAGGACGAACTGGAGCGGCTGATGCTGGCGTTCCGCTGCTTCTTTCCCGAGGCCGACATCACCGTCTCGACCCGCGAGACCCCCGCCTTCCGGGACCGGTCGGCGCAGACGGTGGCCAGCCATCTGAGCGCGGCCTCGTGCGTCGTTCCCGGCGGCTATGCGGACGGCGGCGACGGCGCGCCGGACACGCTCGGGCAGTTCACGTTGCACGACACCCGCACCGCCGGGGCCCTGTGCCGCGACCTCATCGCGCTCGGCCTGCAGCCGGTGTGGAAGGACTGGGACGCGACCCTTGGGGAAAGGCCCATTCCCGCATCATCGCCAGACGCGCCTGAAACGTTCAAGGCTCAACGATGAGACGACAGGCACCCATCGATCCCGTCAACCATCCGGCAAGGAGCAGACCATGCCCGAGATCCTGGTCAACGGCGAACGCCGCGAGATTCCGGCGGGGACGACCCTGGCGGCGATGATCCGCGACCTCGGCCGCGAGCCGCGCCATGTCTTTGCCGAGGTCAATGGCGGCGTGGCCTTGCCCGCCGACTACGAGCGGCTCGTGCTCAAGGGCGGCGACCGCATCGAACTGGTCGCCTTTGTCGGGGGCGGCTGAAGCCGGGGCATGGTAAGCGCCGCGCCCTCCTGGCATGGCGTGTGGCGAACGTATGCCGGTTTCACCGAAACCGGCACGGCCCGCGACGACGTTCACGTCCGGCCAGCGGCCACCCCGATGGCGCTTTCGGCGAAAGACGGCACGCCAAGGCGGAGACGGACGGGACCGGGCGCAATTCTTGAACGGAGCCCGGCGCTCCCCAGGGGGCGCCAACGCCCAACATTGAACTTTGAATGTTCGGGGGATCAGGGCCAGACGACGCCGCAGTCGCGGGCATCCTGCGAGCGGCTGTAGTGGATCGGCCCGCCCTTGTACTTGGGCGCGCCGCCCTTGTATCCCGGCGATCCCTTCACCAGCCGCCAGTCACCGTTGCGCGGATCCGTGAACTGCGGTGGATAGAAGATGTTGCCGCGGGAACGGAAGTAGCGGGACACCCGGCTGG
>CAZBDL010000341.1:0-4366 GCA_964490525.1 uncultured Victivallales bacterium
GGCAAGGCGTCGGCACCATTCGTCGACGAGCACGAAGCATGGTTCTACCAGGATGTCCTGGACATGATCTACACCGGCGAATTCTCGCCGGCAGAGCAGGCGGCCCTGGCGAGAATGACGCCGCGCGACGTCCGCATCCGCATCGTCCAGCTCCCGCAAAGCAATGTCGTCGCCCTCAAGGTCGAGGGCGAGCATCCGGCCCTGATTCAGGCCTTGGCCAATGTCCTGGCGGTCGTCTACCGCGCCGACTACTCGCGCAGCCGCACCCAGGAGGCCTTCGAGACGATGGAGTTCATCGGCCAGCAGGTGGCCCGGCTGAAACACGACATCGAAGCCAATCGCCAGACCCTCCAGAAGGTCTCCGAGGAAAACGTCTACCTGGGCTCCGTGACGGTCTACCGGGACGAACTTTCCCGGTTGCGCATCGAGCTGGAACGCCTAGGCGACCGCTACCAGCCGGACCATCCGCGGCTTGTCAAGCAACGCCAACTGGTCGAGAAGATCGAAGCCCAGCTTGCCCGCTTTCCCCAAACCGAGCGGGCCCATACCGAGACCGTCGCCGCACGCGACCAGCAGCTCGCCCTGATGGAGACCCTGGGCGAACTCCACCTGAAGGCAAAGATCGACTACGAGTCCAAACGCCTGCGTGCCAAGGACGAGATTCAGGTCATCTCCCGCGCCATCAACGCCAGCAAGCTGCGTCCGAACGAGAAGGTCAACTACCTGGCCGGCGCCTTGTTCGGCCTGCTCCTGGGCTGCATCAGCGCCTTCGTCTGGGAGGGGCTCGACACATCGATCGGCAAGATCGAGGATGTCGAGCGGGTCACGCGCCTCCCCGTCATCGCCCATGTCCCCCTGCTCAACGGCCGCCGCCACGGCCATCTCGGCGTCATCGCCCTCGCCGCCTGGCGACGCTTCCGTCGCCTCGTCTCGGCCTTCCTGCCGATTCCTCCGCCCATACCGATCTCGACGCTCAATGACAAGATCCTCTTCAACTACGACCCGATGTCGGTCGCGGCGGAGGCCTACCGCACCCTGCGCACCAACATCCAGTTCGCCATCGGAGCCGGACGCCAAACTGGCAACGTCATCGCCATCACCAGCACCAGCCCCCAGGAAGGCAAGACCCTCACCTCGACCAATCTCTCGATCGCCCTTGCCCAAATGGGCAAGACCACCCTCCTGGTCGAGGCCGACATGCGTCGCCCCCAGATCGCCAAGCTCTTCCGCATCGACGAGCGCCCCGGACTCAGCGACCTGCTCATCGGCACTGCCAAGCCCGACCAGGCCATCCGCACCCTGGCCGACCTGCTCGTCGGCAACGCCGAATGGGAAAAGCTCCTTGACATGCAGGGCATCGACCATCTCCACCTTCTGCCCTGCGGCACCATTCCCCCGAACCCCACCGAGCTGCTCCTCTCCATGGAGTTCCGCGCCGCCATCGAGAAGCTCCGCGCCCGCTATGACTTCATCATCATCGACACGCCCCCCACCCTCCCCGTCTCCGACTCCAGCATCGTCAGCACCGTCGCCGACGGCACCGTCCTCATCTACCAGTCCGACACCACCAGCCGCCATCTCCTCCTGCGCGCCATCCAAACCCTCCGCAAGAACCAGGCCAAGATGCTCGGCATCGTCATCAACCAGCTCTCCTTCGATGTCGTCCTCCAGGCCCATGGCAAGTACGGCTACAAATATGGCTACAGCTACGGCTACAGCTCTCGCCCCGGGGACAAGGCGAAGGAATAGCCTTGCCCATCGGCAACCGGCCGCCGACCGACCAACGCAAGGCACCAGGACACATGGATCATTCCCTTTCCCCCGCCTCTCCCCCAGCCATCTCCGGAGCCGGCATCAGCAAGGTCTTCCGTGACTTCTGGGGCCGCCCCCGCGCCGCCGCCCTGCGCGAGGTGGCCCTGACGGTTCCCGCCGGCAGCATCTTCGGACTGCTCGGCCCGAACGGCGCCGGCAAGTCCACCTTGATGAAGATCCTCCTCGGCCATCTCTATCCGACCTCCGGAACCCTGGTGGTGCTGGGACGCAGCCCGCGGGATGTGGCCATCAAGGCCCGCATCGGCTACCTACCCGAACGCACCTCCTTCTATGCCAACCTGACCGCCGCCGAAACGTTGCGCTTCTTTGCCCGCCTGCTGGGGCTGCCGCCACCGGTCTGTGAGGACCGCATCGGCCAGCTCCTCGCCATGGTCGGTCTTCAGGACACCCACCACCGTCTGGTCGGCGAATACTCGCACGGGATGCGCAAGCGGCTCGGCCTGGCCCAGGCCTTGCTCAATGATCCCGACCTGCTGCTCCTCGACGAACCGACCGCCGGCATGGATCCGATCGGCTGCCGCGAGATCAAGGACCTGATCCTGACCCTCGGCCGCCGCGGCAAGACCATCCTCCTGTCCAGCCATCTGCTGGCCGACATCGAGGACGTCTGCGATACGGTCATGGTCCTCTATGGCGGACGCGTCCAGGCGGTCGGCCCACTCACCGACCTGCTTGCCCGGCGCAGCGAAATGCTCATCCGCGCCCCAGCGCTTAGTCCGCAGGCCTTGGACGGCATCGCGGCGCTGGTCCGCGCCGAGCATCCCGGCTATACCCCCGCAATCTCCACCCCCTTGCGCACCCTCGAGGAATACTTCCTCTCGGTTGTCGCCGACGCCCAACGCCGCCAGGAGACGACCTCTGGCGCGGGAATCGGCACCGGCATCGCCGAATTCCTGCGCGACGGCACCCCGCCACCTCCCTCCCCCCAGCCGACGCCCCGGGCATGAGCAAGACCTTCGCCATCGCCGCCGTCACCCTGCGCCTCGTCCTGCGCAATGGCAGTGCCCTCTCGCTGGCCTTCCTGGCCATGGCCCTGGGCAGCGGCATCTTCTTCGCGGCACGTGGCGACGGCACCTTGGCCCACGAACTCCAGATACGCCTGCGCTACGGCCTGCTCTTCGCCACCGGCCTGATCAACTTTTCCCTCATGTACCTCGGGTGCATCTCCCTGCGCCGCGACCTCGACCAGCGCCACTTCCACCTGATGTCCGCCGCACCCGTCCACCGCGCCCAAATCTGGCTCGGGAAGTATCTCGGACTGATGGCCCTCGGTACGGTGGCCCATCTTTGCACCGGCCTCGCCCTGGCCGCTTGCTGCCTGGCCTTCGCCGGACGCTGGGAACCGGCCGACGACCGCACCACCCTGCCCGACCGATTCCTCCGGGCATGGGCCGTCCACCGCCCCGACCAGCCCCCGATGGAAGATCTCGTCGAGCGCGAATTCCGCAAGCGCCTCGCCGAATGGCGCCATCACAAGGACGACGCCCATGGCTGTAGCGACCCCGGGCACCACCATGGCGAGCCGGAATGGTTCATCCGCCAGGAGCTGGTCAAGGAGGTTCGCCGCTCCCTGCAGATGGTCCCCCCGAACACGCCGAAGACCTGGCGGTTCCGGCTCGACATGAGCCGCGCCAACGACGACGACGTCCGCCTCCAGGGAAAGTTCTACACTGAGCAGAAGCGGGTCCTCGTCACGGGCGACTGGACAGTGGCCACGCCCGGACAACCACCGACCTGGACCGGCGCGTTCAGCAGCTACGCCTTCCTACCTTTTGAATTCCGCATCCCGCGCACCCTCATGCCGCCGGGCCCGGTGGTCGAGCTGACCTTCCGCGGCCATGACACCCCCTATCTGATCTTCCCGATCAACGAGGCGGACGGCATCCGGCTGCTCACCAGCCAGGGCACCATCGGCGAGAACTATCCACGGCTGCTCCTCGCCTCCCTTCTCCATCTCGGGCTGCTGCTGGCCTTGGCCATGGCCCTGGCGGCCATGTTCTCCTACTCGGTGGCCGTATTCGTGACCATGGCGGCCTACTTCATGTCAATGGCCGCCGATTCCTTCCTCACCGCAATGCGCTTCCAGATGTTCGGGGAACACACCCTGATCGCCCATGCCATCCGTGTCACCCTGAGCCTGGGTCGCGGACTGCAGTCCCCCGCCGCCATTGAGCCCTTCGCCAACGGCATCGCCCTGCCCCTCGGCGAACTGATGAACGAGTGGGGCATTGCCGCCGCCGCCGCCACCGCCGCCGTCGCCGCCATCGGCATCCTCGTCCTCACCCGCAAGGAAATCGACAAGTTGCTGCAGTCATGACCATTACCGCAACCAACCCCGCAAACCGCTCCCTGGCTGGAGCAATCGCCCGCACGGCCATGGCCCTGCTGCTGATGACCGTCCTGCATCTGAATCAGCGCCTGCTCCTTGCCCCTGCCTCGCCCGATGCCGCGGCGACCGCCTTGGATCACGACTCACTCCCCCCGACCCTCGCGCTCGTCACCATCGCCCTCGGCCCCGTCCGCGGCCTGGTCG